>JBDUDE010000805.1:0-2704 GCA_040003105.1 Mucilaginibacter sp.
ATTGACGACATTGAGGCCGAAGTTTTAAGCTGGCCGGGCGTTTACAAAAGCATGCACAAATATGGCGGGTTGCAATTTAATTTTAACGGCCGCGAATTGGGCCACATCCACAGCAACGGCCTGCTTGATATCCGTTTTAACCGCAAAGTAAAGCAGCTACTATTGGCCGAAGGCCGGGCGGCGGAACACCATGCCTTTAAAAAGTCGGGCTGGATTAGCTTCTATATTCGCAACCCGCGCGATGCCGTTTATGCCCAGGAATTACTAAAAAGGGCCCTTTTTACAATATCTGGCAGCAGCTTACCTCCGAAATGGACATAATTTGTATATTTGCAGCCGGAGACAACCAGGCCTCCGCGTTATTTAATTTCCCTTATGGTGTAATGGTAGCACTTCTGATTCTGGTTCAGCCTGTCGAGGTTCGAGTCCTTGTAAGGGAACAACAAATTTTACGATAAACCCTGGGTTAATACGCCCGGGGTTTATTGGTTATTACCCGTGTTGCCGCTGTATGCTAAACAGGCATCTTATTTTGTTGCCAACCGGTATATCAACAAAATAACTACCAGGCCGAAAAAAATCGAATATATCAATTTATTATACCGGGCAAGCCAGTTGGGTAAATAGATGTCAAAATTGTATTTGGCAGAATCTGAATACTTTTGCGCCACCAATGTTAAAGGGCACATTCCCTTAAAAATTAGCAAAATCAATCCTTCCATAAGGATAACGCCAAAACAAATCCACAGCCATTTGGTAATCACATTATTTATTACCGAATAAAACAGGTAAAAAAGCACGATATTAAAAAACATCCAAGTAATGGTGTGAAGTGTTTTTATGATTACAAGTTTGCTTTGTTACACCGTTGGGATAGGGATTGGGGTACTGGTTGAATTGTTTATTAAACCACAGCGCTAATCAAAATCAGCGAAATCAACTTAATCACCCCAAATCAACGGTTTAATCATTCCCACACGCCGGGTTAAAACCCGGCGCTACAATATGGGCCGAGCCGATGGCTCTTTAAAAGTCACTCAAAAAATAATCAGCGGAATCAACGCAATCATCCCAAATCAACGGTTTAATCAACCACTCACTAAAACATACTTGTCTGCTTCCCATCTTTCGGCACAAATAAACTATAGTCAAATTCCGGCATATCCCTATCGGCCATAAAGCGGGTGCAGGCCATCCTGAACATTTGGTGTATCGACTCTGCAATTTTACCTTCGCCGCTCATCCGGCGACCAAAATTGCTGTCGTTAAGGTTGCCGTCGTGGCATGATTTTATCATGTTCAGCACCTTTTCGGCCCTGTCGGGAAAGGCTTTGTTTATCCAGTCGGTAAAAATTTCGCTGGTGCTTCCATTCAGGCGCACAATGGTAAACCCGGCGGATACCGCGCCCCTGTCGGCAGCCGCCTTAATAATTGCAGGCACTTCGTTGCTGTTCAACCCCGGGATTATCGGCGCAGCCATCACCCGGCAGGGGATACCTTTTTCGGTAAGTTTTTGAATAACGGCCAAGCGCCCCGTTGCCGTTACAGTTCGCGGCTCCAGCTTTTGTCGCAATTGCTCATTCAAGGAGGTGATGGATACGTTAACATGCACCAGCCGCATTGCCGCCAGTTCGGTGAGAATATCCAGGTCACGGAGTATTACGTTGTTCTTGGTGATGATGCTCACCGGGTTTTTATACTTCAAAAAAATCTCGAGTAATGCGCGCGTAATTTTCAGCCGCCGCTCAATTGGCTGGTAGCAATCCGTATTGCCCGACAGCATAATGCATACGGGCTGGTAATTTTTTTTGTTGAGATATTGTTCCAATAATTCAGGGGCGTTTCGCTTAACGATAATTTTTCGTTCAAAATCAAGCCCGGCGCTAAAGCCGTAGTATTCATGGGTGTTGCGCGCATAACAATAAATACAGCCATGCTCGCAACCCTGGTAAGGGTTTATCGAGTACATGTGGCTTAAATCGGGACTGTTTGATTCGCTAACAATTTTTTTGGGCGATTCTTCAAAAAGTTGAGTGGCGGTATTTTCCAGCAATGGCTCATCAAGCCCTTCAATATGCTCTAATACGTATTTATTTTTTAAAAACTTATTGTGCGTGTTTACCTGTGCGCCTCGTCCTTTAAAAAACTCATCGTTTCCTTCATGTGCCATAGAGGCAAATTTACTAAAAATATTAGTAAATTATACGTCTATCAATTTGTTTTTTATGGCATACAATACAAGGCCGATCCGGCTTTTTACGCCTAATTTTTCAAACAGCTGGTCGCGATAGCCATCAACAGTGCGTATGCTGATACACATTTGCGTAGCTATTTCTTTATAAGTAAGTTCCGAAGCAGCAAGCTTTATAAACTCAAGCTCGCGTATTTGTAAAGTTACCTGGTCAATATGTTCGTTAAACGAGTTTATCAAAAGGCGGGTAACAAATTCGGGATAATAAACCTCTCCTGATGATACCTTTTGCAGGGCCAGCTCAAATTCGTGCGGTTCCGAATCCTTTAGCAGATATCCTTTGGCGCCAAGTTTTAACATCGTGAGCACCTTTTCGGGGTCCTCCAGCATTGATAGAACTATAATTCTTATTTCGGGATAGTTTTCTTTTAGCCAAAGCGCGGTAGCAGCACCGTCCATTACCGGCATATGTATATCAAGCAGCACAACGCCCGGCTTTAGTTTGGACGAAAT
>JBDUDE010000904.1:0-9023 GCA_040003105.1 Mucilaginibacter sp.
CGGACTACCTTTTTCAAAAAAGTACAGGCCTGCACAAGCCAGGCTGCCTATCCACGTAAACATTTGCAGGTATATTTTTTTATTGCCGCGGTAATCGGCTATCGACGTAAGGATAGGCAATATAGCAACCACAATTAAGTACGACAGCCCCAGCACATAAGTTGAAAGCACAGTATTTACATATTGGTGCCCGAAAAAAGTTACCATATTACCGTTTTTAGCGTTTGCCGTTACCGCAACAAAATAGGACGGGAATATAGTTGACGTGATCACCATATTGTATGATTGGTTGGCCCAATCGAACATGCACCATGCCCAGATGGTTTTTTTATTATTTTTCTCTTCCATTCAGGCGCTAAAAGTAAGTAAAAAGGTGTTATGGAGGTGAAAGCTGAAAGGTAAAAGGCGAAAGGTTTTAAAAATAAACGCCGGATTGAAATCCGGCGCCACAATATTGGACCAAGCCTACGGCTCTGAATAGTATTAAGACTTTGTCGTCTTGATTCTTGGCTCTGAAATCACGTTCTCCCTCATTCAATTCTTCAATCCCTTCGCATACGCCCCCGGCGTTGTCCCCATCCAACGTTTAAAGGTCCGGGTAAACGCGCTTAGTTCGTTATACCCCAGCAGGTACGATATCTGTTTCACCGGTACATCGCCGGCCTTAAGGTAATTTATCGCCAGCGATTTGCGCACCTCATCGTTTATTTGTTGAAAGCTAACTTGTTCATCCTTTAATTTACGCTGTATAGTGCGCGTGCTCAAGTTAAAGTTAGATGCGATATCGTCTAACGATACCATCCCCAGGTAGGAATTGTTCATCAAGTAATTATATATCCGCTTATTTAACGCGTCGGGTTCATTACCAAATTTGTTGATAACGGGAATTTGCTGCAACAGCAGTTTCTGTATTTCATAGTTGGCAGTAATTATGGGTTCGTCCCATAGTGTCTTATCAAATAATATATTATTTTCTTGTGCACTTGTCGCGACGGGGCAGCGCATTACGCGCTCAAGCTCGGCGTTGCTGGTTGCTTGCGGCATGTAACTTACCTTTTGCGGTTTTATCTTTTTTAGCATCAGGCCGTCCATTTCGTGCACCACAAATACCATCAGTAAATCAAGTGTTTGCCTGGCTGTTACAACGTTTTGCCAGTTTGGTAGTTGCGGGATGAAGTTAACGGCGAAAGTCTCTGCCTGCTGCGTTATCTCCAATATAAAAACATCGGTTATTAAATGCACTAACGATGATGCAATACTTATAGCCTCGCCAACCGTTCCGCTGCTTTTTATTATCTCGCCAACTATACCCAATGCCGACAATTGCAGCGATTCGCCAAAATGCAGTCCAAAAAAATCGTCCTTACTTAAATGAATGGCATTTGTCCAGGCATCGCTTACCTGCTTTATAGTTAAAGCTTTGTCTTTTTGCTGCAGTTCTTTATCAGTTATGTTCGACAATTCGCATAGTGTTGCGGGCGATATATCCCGTTGTGCGGCGTATGCCAATAGGCTTATTATTAATTTTTTCTGCTGATTTTCCATACTTAACGATTTCTGTACAAAGATAACTTACCATTTGCCACAAAAATAATATTGGCGCAAAATGGTAACCTAATGGCGCTTAATGGTAAGCCCGCTCAGACTCTTCCTTGCCACCTTTGCCTTATAAATTTTAAACAAAAGGAGAACACATTATGCCATTTATTAAAGTAACAAACGGAACAAATTTATTTTATAAAGATTGGGGCAGCGGCATCCCGGTAATTTTTGTGCATGGCTGGTGCATTAACTGCGACTCGTGGGAATACATTATGCATGAGATGGCCGAAAAAGGTTCCAGGTGCATCGCCTACGACCAACGCGGTTGCGGCCGGTCGGACCAGCCATGGCGGGGATACGACTTCATTACCCTTGCGGATGATTTGGCAGCGCTGATTGAAAGGCTCGACCTCGATAAAGTGGTGCTGGTTGGACATTCGATGGGTTGTGGCGTTATTGCCCAATACATTGCCGATTACGGCGACCTGTATGTGTTAAAGGCCGTGCTAATTGGCACCACCACGCCTTGTATGGCGCAAAGCGCAAGCAACCCCAATGGTATCGAACGGGCTTATTTGGATGCGGACGTCGATTATATTAAAAGAGACCGGCCCGGTTTTGTACACTGCCTTGTTGATGACTTCTTTTACCTGCAAAAGGAAAGCAATACCGTTTCACCACAAATGGTTAGCTGGGCCGAGGAAATTACCATGCAGGCATCATCACGGGCCGCAGTTGAAATGAGGAACACCTGCTACAGTACCAACCAGCGCGAAGAACTAAAACAAATAAGCATACCCGTACTACTGCTGCACGGCGACAAAGACACCAGTTGCCCGATACCTTTAACTGCTGAACCTACCCACGACCTGCTGATAAACAGTAAACTTAAAATCTACGCAGGAATGCCGCACGGAATGTATATGACCGAAGGCGCGGTTATCAGTAAAGACATCATGGATTTCATTAATCAAAAATAAGATGGTAAGGCAATTTGTAACAGCATGCCTGCTGGTTTTATCAAGCCTGGCGGGCGCACAATCGATAAGTAACAAAACAGGAAATCAATT
The DNA here is from genome assembly GCA_040003105.1 of Mucilaginibacter sp. Lineage (GTDB taxonomy): Bacteria > Bacteroidota > Bacteroidia > Sphingobacteriales > Sphingobacteriaceae > Mucilaginibacter. The sequence goes on from JBDUDE010000904.1 coordinate 2,613, forward strand.
AAATACAAAAAACATGAAAAACGAAGCAAAACTAGTAGTAACCAAATTTTTAACAGCGGTACAACAGGGTGATAACGCAAAGCTTGCCCAACTGATTCACCCGGATATTATATGGAGCCAACCGGGCAGCAATTGCCTTTCGGGCACTAAACATTCAAATGCAGAAGTATTCCAGATGGTGGGTAAAATGTTCGAGCTATCGGCCAATACGCTAAGGCTGAGTAATTTTAAATCTATCAGCGTAAATGGGAATAAGATTGCCTGCTTGCTGCACTGGAACGCTGCTCAGCCAGCCGGCGGAATCCTGGATATAGACAATATAGACGTGTATACAGTGGAAAATGGTCAAATCACCAAAGCCGAAATCTTTACGGCAGACGAAGATGGTGAAAACCGTTTTTGGGGAGAATAATCTTAAAACAAGCACCACCTTATTTTACTATGAGGTGGTGTTTACTTATAAAGCTTTTGACTCAAGCTTCGCTGTTATATTTCCTTCGCATCCCCGCTTTTAATCCAGCCTTCGCTTCCATTGGCCAGCTTAATTTTCAGCCATCCATTGTTATCGTCCAATAGGTTAACCTTTGTACCATCGTGGATAACAAACAGGGCACCTGCCTTTTCAACCGGGCCGCTTTTTACTGTCACTGATGGACTAAATACAATAGCTTCCCGATGTCCGCTAAAATAGTTAACCTGCATAACGGCTATAAAAACTGAGAAGACGCCAAGAATAAAAAATAGCATCGCCCCATAAAAAGACGTTTTTTTAACAGCAACCGAAGTCGTAAAAAAGTAAAGTATCAATATACCCGACGCCAGCAATACCAGCAAAACGCTAATCCATCCAAGTGCATTGGCCGAGATGCCCAAAATAAAACCCCGCCACCATTTTGTAACGAAAAACTCCGGCGCTTCGTCAATTTTATCGGTAGTTTTAAGGTTTGCAAATTTTATATTGAAATTGATATCCTCATCGCCCGGCGAAAGCTTGTGCGCTTTTTCGTAATAAAGCAAAGCTGACGGTACATCGCCGTTTTTGTAACTGGCATTGCCCATGTTAAAATACAAAGCTGCCGACTGGTAGCCTGCGTCGATTATTTTTTGATAAGTTTTAACCGCTTCCTGGTATTGGCCCTTGCTGTAGCTGGCGTCGGCGCTTTTAAAAAGCGCCTGCATATCGTCGGCCCCAAAACAAACCGACGGGATAACAAATGCTATTAAAATATATAATACCTTTTTCATCGGGTTAAATTTTATTTTCTATATCGCCGATAATACCTTTTGCCTTTTCAAACACTTCCTGTTTTGATATATGCGTTACCGGGGCAAACCGCGCCATTTCGCACAGGTCCAAAGTTTCCAGTACGCGGTTTACCAGCGGTTCGTCATTTATCCTTACTGATAAAGCCGAGGCGATGGTGGCCCTGTCTAAGTTTGCATATGCTATATTTAGCTTATCGCTTAAATAACCATACAGTCCTTTAAAGGTATCCTCGTAAAATGCAGCCGTATTATTTACTTGTAATTGCTTTTGGGCATTAGCCAAATGCTTGGCGGCGAGTTTAGCTGCACGCCTGTTCTTCACGCCGACAATATCGCTATTGAGCCGTAGCATGCGGTTACGATAGTTATAAGCACCGACACAAGCCACCGGCCCGAGGGCCAGTAAAACAAAAAATATAGCTGAACCAAAAAATCCGTCGCCGGGTTGGCTTAGGGTTGTGTCGCCGGTTTTAATATACCGGATGTCTTTACCCAGCATTTTAAGGTCTTGTTTATCAGCGCCAGCCAGTGCGGTCACGTTGTTTTCCGCAATGCCTTTGTTCACTTTAATCTTAAAGCCTTTTGAAGTAAGTGTTACATAGCGGTTGGTTGCCGGGTTAAAGTACGAGAACTTTATCGGGTCGATATTGTATTCGCCCTGATGCCGTGGTATCAGCAGGTAGTTATAAATGCGGCTGCCTGTAACGCCGGTAATGCGTTCATTTGTAGTATCTGAAATTTTGGGGTCGTATTTTTCAAAATCGGCAGGAAAGCTGGTGTTTACCGTTTTAAGCAACTTGATATTGCCTGCGCCGGTAACTTTTACCTTATAATTCAGCGTTTCATTTGCCTTTAGCTCGGTTTTATCAATTGATGATTCCATGGTGAAGGTACCAACTGCACCAGTGAAGCTGTCGGGTTTGCCGGCATCGGGTAAGGGTTTTACATGGATAATTACCGGCGTGCTTTTGGCTTTATATTTTACCTGCTGAAACGAACCGCCGAAAAACTGGTCCATAATATCGTTGGAGTGCACCGGCTGGCGTACCAAAAACGTCATTTCAAATGGATCGATTGTGATATTGCCCGAATGCTCGGGGAACAGGATGGTTTGTTTGATATCCGCGGTGTTATATTTTAAGCCTTTATAGGTTTCCACCTTCCATTGCACCTGCTGCTGTTGCTGCGGATTTTTAATATCCTGGTTCCAAAAGCCGGTTAAATCAGGCACCTTATCGAGCCGGCTGTCATCGATCCCTATGCGGGTGTACAGCCTGAAGTTCACTGTAAGCTGCTCTCCCTGGTATACGGCGGCTTTATCAACTACGGCTTTTAAAAATATCTGTTTGGATAACTCCCCGGAATTACCCATGGGTACCTGCGGTTCACCACCCCTACCTTGCGTACCAGCCTGTTGTTGTACAGGCTGCCCTTTAACTATTTTTATTTTTATGGCGCTGCTGGTATAGGTTTTGCCGTTTACCACGATAAAGGCCGGACCTATCGTAAAATCCCCAGTCTTCGCACCCATTAAAATATAACTATACGAGCTGCTCACCGTGGTACGCCCGTTTATCGACTCCATACTGGTAGACACGTTTGGCCCCGACAGCACCTGGAACGAGCTAAACGCCGGCGGATTAAACCCTTCAGCATTGCCATTCACCGAAAAATCAACCTGGAACTGCTCGCCCGTGCCTACAGTGGTTTTACTGGCCGTAGCCGTAAACTTCACCTCCTGGGCCATGGTAACACCGGCCCAAAACAGTAGTAAGGTTAATATGTATAGTTTAACTCTCATTTGTTATTCACCTGTTGAAAGGTTGGAATGTTTAAACGTTGTAATGTTTTTTCGTCTTTCGGACTTCCTGACTTTTCCGACTTTCGGACTTCATCCCTACCAATCCTTCTCAATTTTCATCTTAACACCCTTCAATTTCTTATTTTTCAGCTTGTCCTGGGTTTGCTTTTCGTCGTTGTTCAGCGCATCAAGCATCCGTTCGGCATCTTCTTTTGATAGCTTATTGGGCTGCTGTTGCTGGTCTTTATTGTCCTTTTTATCCTGGCCGTTTTTGTTCTCGTCTTTTTTATCGTCTTTTTTGTCCTGGTTCTTATCCTGGTTTTTGTTGTCTTTATTTTTGTCGTCCTTCTTGTCGTCTTTTTTATCCTGGTTCTTGTTGTCCTTTTTGTTTTTGTCGTTCTTCTTATCTTTATTGTCCTTGTTATCCTTATCCTTCTGCTGTTGCTTCAGCTTTTCCTGGGCATATGCAAGGTTATAGCGAGTTTCGTCATCTTTAGGATTGTTAATCAAGGCCTTTTTGTAGGCTTCGACGCTTTCCTCTAATTTTTTATTCTCTAACAACGAATTACCCAGGTTGTGATAGGCCTTTGACGCCAGTGCCTTGTTCCCGGGGGTTCCCGCCAGTTGGGTAAACTGCTGGCTTGCCTCCTCAAACTTCTTCTGTTTGTACAGGGCATCGCCGAGGTTAAAATCCCCCTCGGTATTTTTCTTTTTCTGTACCGATTTGCGGTAATTTTGCTCCGCCTCGGTATATTTCTTTTGTTCGTAAAGCTTATTGCCGTCTTTCACCAGGCTCTTTTCCTGTTGCGCAAAAACCCCGGTTGCCGGAAGCAAAAATAATATGACGATAATTAACTGCTTCATGTTTTTTTCACCTCAAATAATTTCAAATTGCTTAAGCGCTGGCTCTTACGGTTCGATATAAAAAATTCGATAACCAGCAGCAAAAACGCCAGCGCCAGGAAAATCTGGAACCTGTCCTCAAAATCTTTAAAGCTTTTGGTATCTACCGTTTTGCGTTGAATTTTATCAATTTGGTCCATCACAATACCCAGCCCGCTGTTGGCGTTGGTTGCCCGCACATAAGCGCCATTGCCTGCAGCGGCAATTTCCTTGCCCATGTTTTCGTCCAGCTTACTCACAACGGTTTTACCGGCACTGTCAGTATGAAAGCCAACCTGCCTGCCATTCTGATAAATTGGTATGGGTGCACCGTCCGCCGAACCTACCCCGACAACATGTACCGTAACATCTTTATCCGTAGCATTTTTAGCAGCTGCAACGGCATCATCCTCGTGGTTTTCGCCATCGGTAATAATTATCATGGCCTTTCCGGTACCATCCTTAAAATCAAACGACTTCATTCCCAAATCAATAGCCGCCCCAATAGCAGTTCCCTGCGTGGGCACCATATTGGTGTTAATGGTATTTAAAAACAGTTTGGCAGCAGAGTAATCGGTAGTAACAGGTAATTGTACATAGGCCTCGCCCGCAAATACAATAATGCCAATTCGGTCGCCGTGCAGGTTTTCAATCAACTGGGCGATGGCACGCTTGGCATTTTCCAGGCGATTAGGCGCAAGGTCCTGCGAGAGCATACTGTTTGATACGTCAAGCAATATCATCAAATCTGCGCCTTTGTGCTTTTCTTCTTCCATTTTCGAGCCTATCTGCGGGTCGGCGGCGCCAATCACTAAAAAGCCGAAAGCAATGGCGAAAAGAATAAACTTTAGCCATGGACGGGAGAATGACACATCGGATATCATCATGTTCACCACGTTTCTGTCGCCTAATGCTTTTACAGCCTTTGCCTTCCACCGGCTAACGGCAATAAAAAGCAGGATGAACAGCGGGACTAACAATAATCCCCACAAATATTCTGTATGTGCAAAACGTAGCATATTTTAAGTTAAGGCCCCCTTAAACACTGTATTTTTTAAAACAAACTCCAACAATAACAACAGCAGCGCAATTACCACAAGCGGTAAAAACATCTCTGTTTTTTTATGATACTGGGTAACATCAATTTTCGCTTTCTCCAGTTTGTCTATTTGTTCGTAAATATTTTTCAGGGTGGTGTTATTGGTAGCCCTGAAGTATTTGCCGCCGGTGATGTCGGCAATTTTGCCAAGGGTAACCTCATCAACATCAACTGGTACACGCTGGTATTGTATCCCCATTGGTGTTTGCACCGGGTATGGCGCCATGCCCTTGGTACCAAGACCAACGGTATAAACCCTTATATTAAATTGCTTGGCAATTTCTGCCGCAGTAATAGGCGGAATGGAGCCGGTATTATTTGAACCATCGGTTAGTAAAATAACTACCTTGCTTTTTGCATCGCTTTCTTTGAGGCGATTTACTGCTGTGGCCAGGCCCATGCCAATGGCGGTGCCATCATCAATCATGCCGTTTTTAATATCCTTGAACAGGTTTATCAGTACGTCATGGTCAATGGTCAGCGGGCACTGCGTAAAGCTCTCACCGCTGAAAATAACCAGGCCGATACGGTCGTTGGGGCGGTTTTTTATAAAATCGATGGCAATATTTTTGCCGGCCTCCATCCTGTTGGGCTCAAAATCTTCGGCAAGCATGCTGCCTGATATATCCGATGCAATTACGATATCAATACCCTCGGTAGTACTGTTTTGCCAGCTTAACGACGATTGCGGTCGTGCCAGCCCTATTATCAGCGCCGCCAATGCCAGGCTGCGCAACACAATGCCCGAATGCCGGAACATTGGCCTTAAACTTTTTTGCGGCAGCGAAAATCCTTTTACCGCCGATACGCTCAGGTAGCCATATAACTTGCGTTCGCGCCAAATATACCAGGCAATTGTTATCGGGATGAGTATAAACAGCCAGAAAAATCCAGGGTGGGCAAATTCGATTCCTTTAAACACGTGCACTCCCCCCCTCTGCCTGTTGCGGCATTGCCTGCACTTGTTGCGTTTTCAGCACAAAGGTTAGGGCATTTTCCATGCTCAGCTCATTGTCAACCGGCAATGGTTTTTCTTTCGCAAATTTTACCAAATCGGCCAATATCAATACCTGGCTTAGCTTTGTGCGGTAATCATTGGCGATATCCATGTATTTCAACGCGGCGAATATCTCGTCGGTAGTACGCTCATGGGTTTTTATAACGTAGCGTTTTTCGAGGTATTCGCGCAAAATATCGGTCAATTCGCTGTGGTATTCTTTTACCGCGCCCTGCTGCCAAAGCTTTTTATCGCGCAGCTGCTGCAATTGATTTATGGCGATGGCATGCGGCGGAACGTCAGGCTTAATTTCAACAATCGTTTTTTTAACTTTTGGCCGTTTGCGCAGATACCATATCAGGTAAA
>JBDUDE010000743.1:0-2696 GCA_040003105.1 Mucilaginibacter sp.
AACCAGCGTCGATGATTTAATTTCGGTTTTGGGCAAGCACTCAGGGCGTGTTTTCGAATCAGCAAATTTTAAACTGATATTGGACAGAGATAAACTTATCCTTACCACAAAAAACAAAGGCCAACAACCCTGTGTATTAATAAACATACAGGACAAAGAAATTAATTATGCCCACTACAAGCTCAATATTTTGCACGATGATAGTCCGCTGATAGTAAAAAACAACCCGATGGCTGTTTCAATTGATGCCGGGTTATTAATTTATCCTTTAACTTTGCGGCGGTGGCAACAGGGTGATTACTTTGTCCCGTTAGGGATGAAAGGACGCAAAAAGGTAAGCGATTTTTTTGTCGGCGAAAAAGTGTCGCTGCATCAAAAGGATAAAATACCGCTGCTAATAAATGGCAATGGCGACATTATGTGGATAGGCGGTTACCGATTGGCTGATAATTATAAAGTTACCCAAAACACCAAAAAAGTAGTTATATTCGAGTTAGTGAATTTGACGATTTGAGGATGCGGCGATTTGAAGATGAAAAATAGTTTCAACTTCACTACCAGCCTATCTTCAAATTTTCAAATCATCAAATCATCAAATTAAATGGATAAACCGGATTTCGTTGAGAAACAATACCTCGGCAGGGAATTTATACCTATAACCATCCGCCTGGTGCTGTCTATGTTCTGCTTTGCAGCCTATTTTTTTACCGACGAGCGCGAGCGCAACGGCGGCCTGCTGGCAATTGTAGGCTTTGCCATCATTATTATATCCATCATTATGGGTTTCCTGCTGCATTTTCGTACCCGGATTGAAAATAAAAGCATTTTATTAAACGGCCTCTGGACAACCCGCCTCGTGAAAATTGATCTTAACAGTATTGTTAAGGTAGAGAAAAAAGAATACAGCCGCTACCTGTTTAACAACCCTGTGTATAACCTGCATTCCAAAGGTACCATCCGCTTTTATACCGCCGGCAAAGATGCTATCCACCTCACCGACCGCGACGGCCTTATATACATCATCGGCTCACAACACTCAAATGAGTTTTTGAGGGCGATAAAGGAAGAGATGAAAAAATGATGTGTTGATGTGTTGATTTGAAAATTGACCGCCCAAAAATCAAATATCTTCTAAAAGCAAAATGTGCAAACCTCTTTCGAAATTTGCACATTCTGTATTTTTCGTCCGCACATTTGCACATCTGCAAATCCGCACATTATAACTTAATCTCTTCGTCTTTACCCGAGAAAAAATGAAACTCGGTAATCTGGTAAGCAGGGTTGCTTTTAACCTTTATCCACTGGTTGTATTTTACAAACCATTTTACCTGGCGGTTTATAAAGCCTTTTTTAATGTAGGCCTCAATGTAAGGGTGAACAACAAGTGTAATATTCTTTTCGTTTTGCTCAACCAAAATGTAATTAAAGTTGGTTTCGATATCATCAAGCAGCAAAATAGTAGGCCTGATGGCGCCGGTACCGTTACAGGTTGGGCAAACTTCATTGGTAACAATGTTCATTTCCGGGCGAACGCGCTGGCGGGTAATCTGTACCAGGCCAAACTTGCTCGGTGGCAAAATGGTGTGTTTGGCACGGTCGTGCGCCATTTCACCGCGCAGGTAGTCAAACAAATCCTTACGATTGTTTGGCTTATGCATGTCAATAAAGTCGATAACCACAATACCGCCCATATCGCGCAGCCTTAGCTGACGGGCAATTTCTTTAGCAGCCTCTTTATTTACCTGGAAAGCATTTTCTTCCTGGTTCTCTTTATTGGCTGTGCGGTTACCACTGTTTACGTCGATAACGTGCAAAGCTTCGGTATGCTCGATAACCAGGTAGGCGCCGCCTGCAAGGTTCACTGTTTTACCAAATGCACCTTTTATCTGCTTATCAATACCATAGTGCTCAAATATGGGCACACTGTTTTTGTGGAAACGTACGATACTCTCCAGATCAGGCGATATTTCATGAACATACGACCGCACTTCTTCGAACATGCTATTGTCATTCACATAAATATGCTGAAAATCAGGATTTAAAATATCGCGCAAAAGGGTCGAGGTACGGTCAATTTCGCCAAGTGCTTTTTTTGCAGGCTCAATCGACGGCAGGCGCGTAATGAACGATTCCCACTTTGATATTAAATCAAGCAGGTCCTTTTGCATTTCGGAAACTCCCTTACCTTCTGATACGGTACGTATAATTACGCCAAAATGCTTTGGCTTTATACTTTCAACAATTTTACGCAGGCGGTTACGCTCGGTGTTGCTCTTTATCTTTTTCGAGATAGAGATAACTTCCGAAAACGGCACCAATACTACGTATCGTCCGGCAATAGATATATCTGAGCTTAAGCGGGGGCCTTTTGTTGAGATGGGCTCCTTGGCTATCTGTACAGGTATAAGCTGTGTTTTTGATAATAACTCCGAGATTTTACCCCCTTTGTTAATATCAGGATCCAGCTTAAAATTATCTAAAAGCTTTGACTGGTATCCCCCGCTACGTACTTGTTTGGTTAGCTTAAGCAGGCTTTGTACCTGCGGCCCCAAATCAAGGTAATGCAAAAAGGCGTCTTTCTCGTAGCCTACATCTACAAAGGCTGCATTTAGCCCTGGCATAATCTTTTTGATCCGGCCAAGGTAAATATCACCAACAGTATAATTGTTGCTGATTTGCTCTTTATGAAGCTCTAC
>JBDUDE010000024.1:0-9023 GCA_040003105.1 Mucilaginibacter sp.
GGCCAAACAGCGCCTCCGGGCCGCAGAATGGGCCACGCCGGTGCAATTGTTGGCGGTGCTGACGATACAGCAGCAGCAAAAATGAAAATTATGCGCGAGTGCGGTATCCGTGTGGTGGAATCACCGGCGGAGATTGGCGCTGCGCTGGCAGAAGAATTAGCGAAGAAATAGCCCCCTAACCCCCTGAAGGGGGATAAAAGAAATAATTTAATCCTGGCTTATGGCCGGGATTTTTTTTGCGAAAATTTTGCATTGGCGAAGCGTTTGCAAACAATTAAATCCGTTAGTATCATTACTTTTACGGCATGGGCACTCATCTGTTTAACAAATTCGTAAAATCAATCAACAGTAATAATCGCGGCGGTTTAAGCTGTTATTTGAGGCGCGTGCCAGTTTTACATGCTATTTTGCTGCAAAAACTTAAAGTTAACAAGGTGGTAAAAGTGCCTTTGTTTTTTGGCGAAAATATGCACGTGGTTACCGGCGAGACGGTGTCGTCGCACATCATTTCGTTTGGCTATGCTGAAATAGCTTTAACGGCTTTGATATTAAAGGCCGTGAAGGAAGGTGACAATTTTGTAGATGTGGGCACGCATTTCGGCTACGAAGCGCTGCTGGCCTCAACCCTGGTCGGCACAAAGGGCAGCGTTACCTCGTTCGAGCCAAACCTGTTTTCGCACAGCATTGCAACGTTGAATTTAAAAAATGCCAATACCCGCTTATATAATTATGCAATAGGTAATTACGACGGCGTAGCTAAAATGCTTAACCATGATGTCTCTGGTTCAGCCTTTAACAGCGTGGTTAGCGATACGACGACCGGAAATGTTGTGGAAGTTGAAATAAAAACCCTGGACACAGCGCTTGCAGGCTGGGCAAAAGCAGTAGATTTTATTAAGTGTGATGTTGAAGGGCTGGAAGTGGAAGTTATAAACGGCGCTGCCGGTATTCTTAAACAGGATAAGCCGCTGGTAGTGCTTGAGGCCGATATGCCCGAAGACGGCAAACCATCAGCCCGCGCACTTGAGCTGGAAAAGTTGATGGGGCAATACGGATACGTAGCTTATAACTTTGAGCTGGATGGCGAAGTGTTTAAAGTTGGTAAGCTTGGGAGTATTCCGGCCAGCCATGCTAATATTTTGTTTGTGCATGAAAGTAGGACGGTAAATTTTTAGTAATCGATAATCAATACCAATAATAACAATGCCGACAACACGTATAAGGTGTCCGAAATGTGATTGGGAACCAGAAAAGCGCCCAATGTGGATGTGTAGTTGCAGACACCAATGGAATACGTTCGATACTGCCGGTAGATGCCCGGCTTGCGGAAAAATATGGGCAGACACACAATGTTTGTCATGCGATAATTTTAGTCCCCATAAAGATTGGTACGAAACTGTTGAATCACCTGAACCGAAAGAAAAGGAAAAATTTGTTTGGTTCTGGCAAAAGCGGGATGGGCCGCCAATTACCGAAGATGACAGGTTGTGGATAGAAGAAAATTTGCTGTGGCTTGTGGAATTATTTACACCGGAAGTTTTCCTTTCGATGAAAACGGTTACGCCCGAAAAACAATATTTCGACCGGGATTTTACCGGGACAGAAGAAGATGTTGAGTTCATACTCAAAAAGGTGGCTACAATAATGAATATCAAGCCATGGGAAATTCAGCTGATGTTCTTTTCAGATGAGCCGACCAAATTTTCCGCAGGGATAGTTGCCACGCCGGCTAAGGAACTAAAAGGCGGCTGGACAAGTAAAAGCAGTGAACTGGTAGACAAAGGCTTTGGTAATAAAGAAATATGGATATCAATGGGCCAAATGAATGACCCTATCGGTTTGATTGCCACCATCTCGACTGAACTTGGTAAATACAAACTGCAAAGCGAATACGCTATTGACGATGATGTTGATATAATGGCTGATATAGCAGCAATGGTGTACGGCTTCGGAATTTTTAAAGGCAATTCCTATTTCAAGTTTGCCCAATGGACCAGGGGTGCGCGTCAGGGCTGGCAAATGCAAAAGCGGGGCGGTTTACCCGAACCTATAATAGCTTACATCATGGCCTGGCTTGCCTACCACCGCAACGAGGACACTGTCTGGAAACAATACCTCAATAAAACCATGAAAAAGCATTTTGAGCAGTGTTACAAATATATTGAGGAAAATTGGGAAAAAATGAAGTGGGAGTGAGCGATGTCTTTATTAACAAACATTCTCCGAGTGCCTCAGGATGACACCCATTTGCTACCGTCAAACCACTGTCATTTCGACCTTCCAAAAAAATTAGACGCCCGATTTTTCGTATCTTTATATAAGCCGAAAGCGTGAAAGTTCGCCGTTAAATCAATCGGTGTAATCATCCTCAAATCGGTGAAACGGCGAAGCCCTCTTGAGTGCCAATAAAAACAAACAAACGCGAAAAATCCCAAAAAAATAAAATAATGAGCAATTACAATAAATTAACACCTGAAGAAGAACATATCATCCTTCATAAAGGCACTGAACGCCCTTTTACCGGCGAATTGTTAAGCAATAAAGCGCAAGGCCTATACGTATGCAAACGCTGCGATACACCGCTTTACACGTCCGAATCGAAATTTGAATCGCATTGCGGCTGGCCGAGCTTTGATGACGAAATTCCAGGTGCTGTAAAACGCGTTCCGGATGCTGATGGCCGCCGTGTAGAAATTGTTTGCGCCAACTGCGGCGCCCACCTCGGTCACGTTTTCGAAGGCGAATATTTGACGCCAAAAAACGTAAGACATTGTGTTAATTCCGTGTCAATGAAGTTCGTGCCTAAAGCAGATTAATTAACATCGAAAATGTTTTTTAACGATGGCTTAAATAATTTTTAACACACGCTTTCAACATGTTTTATGCAGTAGAAAACGCGCATTGCCATAGTACCCCCTTTTTTTGTTGACAACTTATAGGGGGTGTTAAAAACTTAAAGTATCATCATAAAAATGCATAGCCTATATTTGATTATAAGTTCGTTCAACACTATCTATTGTTACCGGATTTCTAACCGGTAACGGAAAAAACAAAGCCATATTAAAGTATGGTTTTTGGTACACATGTTAAAGTAGTTTGTCGGGGATGAGTGAGTTGATAATTAAGTAGTTAGTAGCAGTAAATTAAGTTTGCCGCTCAATAGTAAAACTAACGCTATGGAATTGTTATCGCCCGTTATTAACGGGCAGGAGTTAAAAAAGTGAAGAATAAGAACTTGTAAATATCAGGCGCGCATGGAACAGGAAACAGAATTATTATTGAGGGAAAACAAAGACCGTTTTGTTATACTTCCCATCAAATATCCCGCAATTTGGGAGATGTACAAAAAGTGCGAAGCCAGCTTTTGGACAGCCGAGGAAATTGACCTTGGTGATGATCAAAAACACTGGGATGGGCTGAACGATGGGGAGCGCCATTTTATATCACATATCCTTGCTTTTTTTGCAGCCAGCGACGGTATTGTTAATGAGAACCTGGCCATAAACTTTATGAGCGAGGTACAACTGCCCGAAGCCCGCTGTTTCTATGGTTTCCAGATAATGATGGAAAACATCCACTCCGAAACTTATGCGCTGCTGATTGACACTTACATAAAAGATCCAACAGAAAAAGATCGTTTGTTCCATGCTATCGATACCGTGCCTTGTGTAGGTAAAAAAGCACAATGGGCATTACGCTGGATAAACAACGGAACATTTGCCGAGCGCTTAGTTGCTTTTGCAGCTGTTGAAGGTATCTTTTTTTCGGGCAGCTTCTGCTCTATATTCTGGTTAAAGAAACGCGGCCTGATGCCGGGCCTTACTTTTAGTAATGAATTGATATCGCGCGATGAAGGCATGCATTGCGAATTTGCCTGCCTGCTTTACCGCATGCTGGATAACAAGTTATCGCAGGAAGCTGCAACTGCTATCATTACCGACGCTGTGGAAATAGAAAAAGAATTTGTGAGCGATGCATTGCCGGTTAGTTTGATTGGCATGAACGCCAAGTTAATGGGCCAGTACATTGAATTTGTGGCCGACAGGTGGCTGGGTGAACTTGGCTACGATAAGGTTTACGGCGCATCAAACCCGTTCGACTTTATGGAAATGATATCCCTGCAGGGCAAAACAAACTTCTTCGAGAAACGAGTAGGGGACTACCAAAAAAGCGGTGTATTGAACTCACAAGAAAGCAAGTCGTTTTCACTTGATGAAGACTTCTAGTTTAGTGATTAGAGACTGGAGAATAGAGGTTAGGAAAAAAAAAGCGAAATCGGTGAAATCCCAAAATAATCGGTGAAATCCCAAAAAAATAAATAAATAATAAACAATAAACCTGCCGGGTGGCAGGAAGTTAAAAAAGGGGGTCAAACATGTTTGTAGTAAAAAGAGACGGAAAAAGAGAATCGGTAAAATTTGACAAGATTACAGCACGAATTGAAAAGTTGTGTTATGGGTTTCACCTTGTCGACCCGATTGATGTTGCAAAAAAGGTAATTGAAGGTTTGTTTGACGGCGTAACCACTTCGGAGCTTGATAACCTGGCTGCAGAAACTGCCGCCTCGTTAACAACCAAGCACCCCGACTACGCTTTATTAGCTTCGCGTATAGCAGTATCAAACCTGCACAAAAACACCATCAAGTCGTTTTCTGAAACCATGCGTAAGCTGCATGTGTATGTTGACCCTAAAACCGGCAAGGACGCCTCACTAATTGCCGACGACGTATGGGAAGTGATTGAAAGGAACGCCGAGCTTTTAGACAGCAGCATTATTTATGACCGCGATTTCGGTTTTGATTACTTCGGCTTTAAAACCCTTGAAAAATCATACCTGCTAAAGCTTGACGGTAAAATAGCTGAACGCCCGCAGCACCTGTTTATGCGTGTATCGGTAGGTATACATAAAGAAGATGTGGAAAGCGCTATCAAAACATACCATTTAATGAGCGAGCGCTGGTTTACACATGCCACCCCAACCCTGTTTAATGCAGGTACGCCAAAACCACAAATGTCGTCGTGCTTTTTATTGACCATGAAGGACGACAGCATCGATGGTATCTACGACACCCTGAAACAAACTGCAAAAATATCACAAAGCGCAGGCGGCATAGGCCTAAGCATACACAATGTAAGGGCTACAGGCTCGTACATCAGCGGTACCAACGGAACCAGCAATGGTATTATTCCGATGCTGCGCGTATTTAACGATACTGCCCGTTACGTTGACCAGGGTGGCGGCAAACGCAAAGGTGCGTTCGCTATCTATTTAGAGCCATGGCATGCAGATGTTTTTGAATTTTTAGACCTCCGTAAAAATCACGGTAAAGAAGAAATGCGTGCCCGCGATTTGTTCTATGCCCTTTGGGTATCCGACTTGTTTATGGAACGTGTAGAAGCCAACGAAGACTGGAGCCTGTTCTGCCCGCACGAAGCACCGGGACTTGCCGATTGCTGGGGTAAGGATTTTGAAAAACTATACAAAAGATACGAGAAAGAAGGCCGCGCCCGCAAGGTGGTAAAAGCACAGGAGCTTTGGTTCGCTATACTGGATTCGCAGGTTGAAACAGGTACACCTTACTTGTTGTACAAGGATGCTGCCAACGGCAAATCGAACCAGCAAAACCTGGGCACTATAAAAAGCTCGAACCTTTGTACCGAAATTATAGAGTACACATCTGCAGATGAAATTGCAGTTTGTAACCTGGCTTCGCTTGCATTGCCACGCTACATAAAAGACGGCATGTTCGACCACGATAAGTTATATGAAGTAACCTACCAGGCTACTTTAAACCTTAACAAAATAATCGACGGCAACTACTACCCGGTTGAAGAAGCAGAACGTTCAAATTTACGTCACCGCCCAATCGGCTTAGGCGTGCAGGGTTTGGCCGATGCATTCATCCAACTGCGTATGCCGTTTGAAAGCGAAGAAGCTAAGAAACTGAACAAAGAGATATTTGAAACCATCTACTTTGCAGCCATGACAGCTTCGAAAGATTTGGCTATAAAAGAAGGCCCTTACGAAACGTTTAAAGGCTCACCATTATCAAAAGGACAGTTCCAGTTTGATTTGTGGAAGGTAAAACCTGAAAGCGGCCGCTGGGATTGGGAAAACCTTCGCTTGGATGTGATGAACCATGGCGTGCGTAATTCGTTATTAGTAGCGCCAATGCCAACCGCTTCAACCAGCCAGATATTGGGCAATAACGAATGTTTTGAGCCATACACTTCTAATATTTATACCCGCCGTGTATTGAGCGGTGAGTTTATCATCGTAAACAAATATTTGCTGCGCGATTTGGTGAACCGTGGATTGTGGGATACCTCAATGAAAGATAAAATTATCACTGCAAATGGTTCAATCCAGGATATTGCCGAGATACCTGCTGATGTAAAAGAACTGTACAAAACAGTTTGGGAAATAAAGATGCGTACCATTATTGATATGGCTGCCGACCGTGGCGCTTATATCTGCCAGTCGCAGTCGCTTAACCTGTTCATCAACTCGCCAAATGCAAGCAAGCTTACCTCGATGCACTTTTATGCATGGAAGAAAGGCCTTAAAACAGGTATGTATTACCTGCGTACACAGGCAGCATCGCAAGCGGTTAAATTTACAGTTGAAAACCAGGGCGGAAAAAACATGGATGCCGTTATACCCGAAGTGGTTGCCGAACTGAGCAACGACGTACCGGCCGGCCCAAGCTGCTCTATGGAAGAAGGTTGTGTAACCTGCTCGGCATAAGTTTTTTAGTCCATAGACCATGGACGATAGACCATAGTTGCTTGATAGCAGCTATGGTCTTTTTTTTGCACAAAAAACTTTGTCATTCTGAACGAAGTGAAGAATCTTATACGATTGACAGATGGGCGTTCGATAGGTGGGCGTACTACCTATCCCGTGTGAATATCGCTCGTTTAAGATCCTTCACTTCGTTCAGGATGACAAAAATTAGCTTTTGCTTCCCACTATCGCCAGCGCTTCCTCAAAGCGTTTTAACTCAAAGTTGTAGCGCAATTGCTCCATATGTACCCAGGCGTATTGTTGTCTTTCCTGAATGTCTTTTAAATCGATATCGCCGGCCCACATGCTTAAGCGGCTGCACCTATTCTAAAATGAGACAAAAACGGGTTCATTATCGTAACAGTTTCTACTTACCATAAGACAACTTTTTACGCCATCCCGCGCTTTTACATTAAATAAACATTCTTATTCCTAAATTTGAATATCCACACTATGGTCTATCGTCCATGGTCTATGGACTCTTCAAAAAATGATTAAGCACGAGATAATACAATGCGAACGTTGCGGAACTGACATCGAATGTAAGGCAAACAGCTTTACCAAATGCCAGTGCAGCGCTGTGCAGCTTAACTTAAACGAGGTGCAATATATTGCTGAGAATTACGAAGGCTGTATGTGTGCGAAGTGTTTGATAGAGTTGCAGGAGGAATACCGGGCGATTGTTTTTTCTTCTGCAACGTCTGTGTAATTTGCCGTAAAAAGAGTAGTTTCATCACTTTAAGAAACTGCTTGGTCAATGGATGCCAATATCCGGAAAATCGCTGAAATATTACTTTTTGAACCATTAAACCATAAAGGCCTTCGCGACGGCGTGAACGAACTACATCGTTTGTTTTCACTGGCCGCGGGCATCACCGCCGAAAGTATTGATGATGAGGATATCTATCTGCCATCCGGCAGGGCTATATCACCGATGAAAGCTGCCCATTGCTTGCTCGAATACCAGCGCACAGCCACATTTTTAAGGGGGATTTATAAGGGCATAGCTCAGTTGAAGTTAAATTACCCCGGAGAACGGCTTCATATTTTATATGCAGGCTGTGGCCCGTACGCAACCTTACTAACACCCTTAACTACATTTTTAAAAGCAGATGAAGTGGCTTTTCATTTACTTGATATTAATGGCCATGCTATTGATGCAGCTAAGAAATTATATGACAGCCTCGAACTGAAGGAGTACGTAGCTGAATGGATTTGTGCAGATGCAACGACCTATAAAGTTCCGGAAGGTGCAACCATGCACCTGATGATATCGGAAACAATGGAAAATGCCTTAAGGAGTGAGCCACAAATAGATATTATGATGAACCTTATACCGCAACTGCCTGCCCTGGGGGTGTTTATACCGCATGAAATTACAATAAGCGCTAAATTGGTGACTGTTGAGGAGACCTGGAAGCCCATAACAACCGGAAACCAGCCTTTACGGATAGAATTGGGGCCCATCTACTCTATAGGCCGGGAAAATGCAGCGCCCGGCAGGGATATTACCGTTACCATCCCAGAAGATACAGAGGAATGTATCCAGCTTAACCTGTTTACCGATATAATAACCTTTGACGACGAAAGACTGAGCCTCGGTAAATGCAGCCTTAATATACCATGGCAACTGACTGCGGTTGGAGAACACAAAGGCAAACAATTGCATATTCACTACCGCATGGGGAAAAATCCCGGATTTGAATGTGACTGGGTTGAATAAAACGTATTTTACCATCTACCGCTTTTTTTTAGTTTTCTGCATTGCCTCACCTCAACCATTTCGCCGTTGTCACTAACAGTAGCTGTACAGTATATTGCCGAGCCTTATGAAGGTTGTATGTGCGCAAAATGTTTGACGGAACTGCAGGAGGAGTATAGGGCGATGCTGGAGGTAACCGTTCGCCCATAATTATAAATCCTTTCGAATAGTATTACTCCCCGCTGCTTACCTGGCTGCCTATTTCGATCATTACGCCTTGAAAATGGAAGTAGAAACCAAAAGTCCTTCTTATTTTTTGCGGCTCTTGTTCGAGGGCTATTCCGCCGGCTTTTAATTTGTCAAATAAGGCTATTACTTCTTCTTCGTCATTAAGGAAAAAACCAATGTGAAAGGCATCGGGATAAGTGTTATTACCTTTTTCGTTAAGCCGCTCATTCATCACCACTAATACGAATTCATTTTTCCCGGTTAACACGGATAATGTATCGTTCGGTTTGGTGTCTTCACATTTAA
>JBDUDE010000442.1:0-9021 GCA_040003105.1 Mucilaginibacter sp.
AGCATGTTTTCGGCCATTGCCGTACAAAAAAATACCCGCGACGCAAAGATGTTTGCCGATAAAGAGCTGTAACGTAGCGGTTGCCACCCCGCAGCGCCTTGCTCAGCAAGCCTGCGGGGTTTTTACGTTTATATTGGATGCTGCAGGATGGAGGAATCCTTTTTTTATCAACCACATTTTCGCCACACATTAATCATTTTCACTATATTAGCCTGTACATCCCCTCCGCTGTTTTACAAATATTTCATCTATGAAAAGGAATAAATTCATTACAACTGTTTTAACATTTGCAGCTATCCCCCTGTCACCTTTTGCCGCCACTGCTAAATTGTATGGCCACATCCGTGCAAAAAAAGGCTTTAAAATACAGGCTGGCGAGGGCCGCATACATGGCCACATCACACTGAAAGGGGTAAACTCAAACATACTGGATGTAAAGGTGTCGGGTAAAGATACCGATGGCGACCTGGCAATTTTCGAGCAAACCAGCCTGTCGCCAGGGCGGGGCACGCCTCTACATATCCACCCCTTGCAGGATGAAATTTTTTACGTGCTGGAAGGGTCGTACTTCTTTAAGGTGGGCGACGACAAATTCCATTTAACAGCCGGCGAAAGCATTTTTTTGCCCCGGAATGTCCCTCACGGGTGGACGCAGGTTAGCGAGAAAGGAAAAATGACCGTAACCTTTCAGCCCGCAGGCAAGCTGGAAGAATTTTTTGTTACCATGCAGGCCCTGGACCACGAACCCACGCCTGCCGAAGTCGCCAAAATTTTTGCCGATCATGAAATGCGGGTGGTGGGCCCGCCCGTAAAAATTGAATAGTGCCTTAAAACACGCTTTATCTGTTACCTGATAACCCAATGTCTGCGCTGACATTTAAGGCATCTGTATCTCCTGATAGGGAGCCAGAATAAAAATGTCTTCTGCAAAAAATTACGGGGTATTCGTTCATGGTCCGAACTGGGGGTACCGCACCTGCAAAGCGAAATAGAGGGACGGATAGCGCGAAACGTTTTTGTCATTTTCTTTGGTTATGATGTATGCAATCTGAACGTCGTTTGCAAATATATTGCTTGTATTAAAATTTACACGTAATTAAATTATTAATTATTAAGCACTCATCCAACCTATTCTACCAGTTTTAATGCAAACAATTTAAGTATCAATTAATTAACAGATGATTTTTTTAAACGATATTTCCGGATTGGCGACTGACAATTAATTAATTAACCAAAATACGTTTCATTTAAGCGGGGCTGCTTAAATTGCTATGTGTCCAGGTGGCGCACCTCTGGACAGATGATCGTGTTTTTATTTGCAAAAACGACCTGCTGCCACGTTTACTCCGCTGATTGCACCGCTTTTAATGGCAGTTTAAAAAAGAAAGTGGAACCTTTGCCCGGCTCACTCTCCACCCATATGCTGCCATGGTGGTGTTGAATAATCTCCGCACACAAGTAAAGCCCGATTCCAAAACCGGGGATCTTTTCCGTCTGCTTGTTCTCTACGCGGTAATAGCGTTCAAATAGCTTTTCCTTATCCTTACCTGCGATACCCAGGCCCTCGTCCTTTACCCATAACTCTGCCATTCCATTGGTTACCTGCGCGCCGATTTCAATAAGCCCTGCTGCCGGAGAATATTTGATGGCGTTGCTGAGGAAATTAATGATCACCTGGTCAATTTTATCCTGGTCGGCCTGCAGCCACACAGGTTCGCCCGGTTGGAAACTGATCGCCCGGCCCGGGTTCAGCAGCAGCGTTTCGGCTATAGCGTCAGTGATGAGTTCATTGAGATCGAAATCCTTGATGTTTAGCCGGATCTTACCTGACTCCACCTGCGACAAACTCAAAAAACCGTTAATCATATTGCCCATTTTCTTAACCTGCTTTTCCATTTTGGCCAGGGCGCCCACGGTGAAATTGTCTTTCTTCTTTTTAGCCCAATTATGCAGCATCTGTACATAGGCTTTTAAAGATGTTAGCGGTGTTTTCAACTCATGGCTAACCATCCCGATAAAGTTATTTTTGCGCAACTCCAGCTGTTTTTGCTCGGTAATATCCATCATCACGCCCGAAATATGAGACAGTCGTCCTTCCATGTCCTTGTAATGCCCGCCTACCGCTTTTACCCAGCGCAACTGCCGGTCATGAAGCCCGGTGACGGAAAAATCCTGGTGATAGGGCTTGCCCAGCCTGAACGCGTCTTCGATACCGGCACTCACTTTGTCGCGGTATTTGTCTGAAATCTGCATTAATGCAGCTTCAAGGGACAGTTCCTGCTCGGGCGCATATCCAAAAAGCTCTTTAACGCGTGCGGAGGCGATGAATACACGGGTGGCTTCGTCAATAATCCAGGTGCCTACGTTGGCCGCCTCGATAGCCAGCCGCGGGGTATCCAATATTTGGTACTGCCTCACCACTTCTACCCGCTGCGGGTCGGATAGCTTTTTCGTCGCCTTTGATTCACTCATCTATACATAAATTGGACCGTCAAATATACAACATCCACACCATTATCGGCGTCCGCAGGTTTGGCAGGACGGTCCCGGGCAATGGCCCTTATCAGCGGGCCATCCCGATAAATCGGTACGGCGGCGAAAAGAAAATTGATTAATGCAAACTGCGCAAGAATCGGGTTCAATCACATCGGGCAAGCTGGTATTTTCGACACGATTATTAAAGAAGATGAAAATTGCTATACTGCTCTTATTATTTGCACTACCGACAAGTGCAACAGGAAATAAACCAACAGGCATATCAAACACCTCTGCCTGCAAACCGGCCGGAATATGGGTTGTGCCGTCTAAAACGGTCAACCTGTATTTTAATTGCAATGGTGTTTTAGGTCGTATTTATGTGCACAAAGGCAACAGGTTTAAAAAAGGTGACCTGCTGGCCAGTTTAAAATATGAAGACGTTAATACGCCAACAATAAGCGCCGCATTTTACAGGAACCAAGCCAGGGACGCCTGGGTAGCGCTGAACACCCATGATGAGCTGAACCAACATCCCGGCCAGCCGGAAAAATTAAAAAAGAACCTCGCTAATGCAGAAGCAGCGTATGAAAAGCGTATAGGTGCCGGTCAATGTTATTATCTGAGGGCAGCGCATAATGGGTTGGTAGTAAAAGAGGCGCTAAAGGAAGGCGATTTGGTCGGTGCGGGCGAAACAGTGTTGATTGTAAGATAACGTCCCGGCCGGCGCGGGTGTTGTATTACTTGAGTTAAAAATCAGGCGTTAAATAAAAAGTTGTGTCGATAAAGAAAAGTACATAATTATTTGAAAGCACATTTTCGTAATGCAGGTCCTCGAAAATTAAACATGGTGCCGTGTCAACCATCCGGCATTTTTTTATACATACATCCCAGTATAACCAGCACCAAACATATAACCGATGCCGCTGTGCGGATGTTATGATAAATTAACCAGGGTTTCTCAAAAGCGGTACGTTGCCCGGCAACCTGTTTTGATGAGGCTGTATGTAGATCAAAATGATCCAAAGCGTTATTAAGTGGTACATTCCCAAAAATAGTGACGCCAAATACGCCCACAAAGTATACAATTACGGCTGCACATAACAATATGAAACGCAAGCGCATTTCATCGTTAAAATTCAACCAGGCGCTTACGGGAATCAGCAGCAATGTCCCCATAAAACTCGAAAAAAACAACGGGTTTTGGATAGCGCTATTAATGGCCTGCATAGCCGCCAGGTAATCCCGGTCGGGTAAACGACCCAGGCCTATATTAACAGAACAGGTATAAGCATAAAACAAGCCGGCTATTAATGCCGTGGCTATTGCGGTGCATAGCAGGATAAGTTCGTTCATCTTTTTAATGGTCATAATTAATTTCTTAAAGTTTTGATGTAGGCAATTACAGCATGGATTTGCTGTGGCGTAAGTTTTCTTTTCCAGCTGGGCATTATCCAACGACCGTTAGCAATGGTGGCAAATAAGCCGCCGTCGTCCAACCGGCTTTTACGCAGGTTTTTGGCGCCCAGGTAACCTTTGGTGCCGTCGTTACCATGGCAGCGGGTGCATTTTTTTTCAAATATCAGTTTACCGTCGTCAGGTGCGAGTTGTGCCTGCGCCTTTACCGTTAACGAATGGATAGTGAATAATAATGGGATAATAATTTTTAGTTTCATTGTGTGATCTTTTAGCAAAATTGCAACGATCTCACAACAGAAAATAGAACAAATCGGCCAAAAACTAACTGAATATCTCCGACAGATTTTCTACAACCTCGGTGCTGTTTTTTTGATATTGAGCGGGCGATAAACCTGAAAATTCTTTAAACGAGCGGATAAAATGCGATTGGTCGGCATACTCATGCCCGAAAGCGATATCTGAAAGCTTTTCGTAATCGGTTTGTTGTAATTGTTTTAGCGAGGCCTGGAAACGGCAGATACGCGAAAAAAGTTTAGGTGGGATGCCGGTATATTGTTTAAACTTCCGGTGGAAACTCCGCTGCGATGTATTCAGGCTTTGCTGCAAAGTTTTCAGTGGCAGCGTGCCTTTTGACGAAATAATCTGCTCGAGTGCATACCTCATTTTCATATCTGTGCACCTATGGTTGCGGTCAACCTCCGCGAGCAGGTAATCCTCCAGAAAGGCTACCTTATCGCCCGGCGAAGCTGTATTGGCCAACCGGTCAGACAAATCAATACCCCGTGGTTTGGCAAACAGGTTCAGGTCCAGGCATGAATCTGTCAGTTCCGCTGCCTCATAGCCAAATACAGTTTGCAATGCATCAGGCTGAAAGTAAACGCCAACGGTATCGAAACTTCCAGACAAATGAATTTCGGCGTAACGGGTTGTTTGCCCAAATAAAAAGGTTTCGGGCAATTGCTTACCCGCTTGAAAAAAACTGCCACTATCGGCTTGTTGAAAAATAACTCCGGGGCAGCCATCAGCCATTGTGCGGAAGGTTTTTACACCGGCTTTACAGGTATTATCCTCCAGCGTCCAAAAATATTTTACATAAGGTTGCAGCGCCTGCGGGGGCACAATTGTTTGGTATACCATTATGTTTAACTATTTGCTATAAATATACGCACTGAGTGCGTAACATACAATTTGTTGAAATTATCCGGGAATAAAAATCCAGTACCCTACCGAAAATATACTTGCAACACCTTAATTCTCCGACTTACAACTCAACAATCTTTCATAGCCTCCGGCAAAATAAAAGCCGGCATGAGCAAGATAAAATAAAAATAAAATTCACAATAATGTTACGTTAGTTTTTTCGGCGGCAGGCAACCCCTGCATAAATATTACGTGTTGATTGGTACGGACATGAACAAGGTTTCATATCATCAAACTGAGTATTTACATTAGTGATGTAACTATCGATGCAGCCGGGAACTTATACGTGATAGATGTAAATAATCATATTGTACTCAAAATTGTGTACTAACGGCGGAGCGCATATTGTTTTTTGTTGATGTAGTCATTTTGCGTTAGGCAAAGTGCCTATATTGCATTGCCAAATATGGCGACATGCATTTATGAAATACCTGTTTTTCTTATTTTTAATGACCAGTCTTTCCTGCTCCGCGCAGGACTACAGCACCCAAATTGCCAAATTCCGCCAGCAATACAAGGATGATTTTTTAACTGATAATAACTCGCCCCTAAAAAAGGACGACCTGGCGCTGCTGCGCTTTTACGATGCCGACAGCACTTACCGGGTAAATGCAACAGTTGAGATCTTATTAAATCAGCCGGGCTTTATAATGCCGGTTTTTAGTGGCACCGGTCGCGAATATGTAAAATATGCGGTGCTAAAGTTTACGCTTAAGGGTAAGCCAATGCAGTTGTCGTTATACAGAAGCGTATCGCTGGCAAAGTTGCCGCAGTATAAGGATTACCTGTTTTTACCCTTTGCCGATGAAACCAGCGGAACCACCACCTACGGCGGTGGCAGGTATATTGATATGCGCACCGGCGACATAAAAGGTAATACTGCCGTGCTTGATTTTAACAAGGCCTACAACCCGTACTGTGCCTTTGCGGCAGGGTATTCGTGCCCCAAACCGCCTGATGAAAACAGGTTGGATGCAGCTATTGAGGCAGGGGAGAAGAATTATGCAGGCGGAAAGGGGCATTAATCAAGGTTCTGCCGATGGCGTTATTGCCCCCCTGCAAAGGCACTAAAGCCTACCGTATGTTAACATCCTAATGCTCAAATTTGTATCGTATTATAAAGCATCAAAACTATGAGCATAACCGGAAAAAAATACCAGTTTGATTTTGGGATGGCAAAAGCCATACTGCATATTGAAAGCGACACCCAACTAACTTTTACCATTACCGAAAAGGGTGGCGAAAAAGTAAATGTAGTTGAAACCGTAGCCATACAGCTAACCGAACTGCGGCCGCAATTGTACATGGTGACCTGGCAGGAGCAGAGCGGTACCACCGTTAGCCAGGTGCATGATTACGAGAAAGGTATAATTTACTCTAACTGGACATCGCCGGCCGGGGAGTTTAGCCATGCGAAGGGAACGATTAGCCTTGTTTGATAAGCTATTTAATGCGAACTTGTAGCTGCATATTTTACTATTATGACACCCGAAGCATACATTTCAGACCAACCCGAAGAAAGGCAGGCCATATTGGCAAGTATCCACGATATTATCATAAGTACCGATGAATCAATAGTGGCCGAAGTTGGCACGATGATGAGTAAACAAATGATATTATATAAAGACCGGCAAGTGTTTAAATACGGGTTGGCAAGTGTTAAGGAATATATGAGTTTACACTTAATGCCGATGTATGGGTCGCCGGTTATTTATGGAAAGTATGTAAAGTTGCTCGATAAGGCCAAATTTCAAAAAGGCTGCATCAATTTTAAAACTGCCGAGGCGATGCCGTTGACTATGGTTAAAGAATTGATTGCCGACTGCGCCCCGGTTGATTTAATAGCTATGATTGAAAAAATGAGGGCCAGCCGCAAGTGAAATGTATTTATTTTTAGCGGCAAAAATAAACATATAAGTTTCTGATAATATTTACAGTATATTGCATTACTAAAACTTTAGTTTGAAATATGCAATATAAGTTCACTGCAAATAAAGTTATCCATTGTAGGCTTGCTATGCTTGCCGTTTCTGTGTTTTTTTCTATTAGCGTTTTCGGCAATGCGAAAATAAGCGGCGATTTAACCGAACGGACAACGGTAACCGAAATTGCCATTTTTTTGCCGGTTGATATTTACACCAACGACCTGTTGGAAACCCGCTATCCCGTTGTAAACCACAAGTTCAACATCGACCTGGAGATTAAGGCCCCCATTTTTGTAAAGATATTGATTGGGGCACGCAAAATTTATTTCCTGGTTAAACCGGGTGACGTTATCCGGTTTAAATATTTCGATAGCGGCAGCATAGATAATATTATAAAATTTAATGGCAGTAACGCGGCCGGTCAGCATTGGTACAACGTTTACACGTACCAGCCACTTGACAATTTTATCGGCCACGGGCAGCTGGTAGATGCAATTTCCAAAGGCAGCCTAAATCAATCATTACATGCATTGGCCGTTTATGTTTACAAACAAGGCTTACCACTCGATTCGTTGTACAGAACACGACAAGTAGACAAGGCTTTTTGGACGCTTGCCAAAGCCGACCTGTGCTCGATGCATGCGCTTAATATGATAAGGTCTATCACATACCTGGAAGAAAGAATAAGCGACAAAAACCTGGTTGCCAAATACAAAAAAATTGTGGCGGCGTTAAACAGGTTTGCCGGCGCTACAGATATATTAAACTCACGCTGTTATTTTGGAAAAATGTTTTTGGGAAATTACTATTCCGACTCTCTTTACACGGTATCTAACCGCAACCGGGAAGAAGTGTACCACTTGGGCCCCTACACAGGTTACCAGTTTGCCCCCAACGCGCTGAGGCCTTTTTTAATAGGTGACATACTGCTGTTTCAGCAGGTTGTGGGCACAGAGGAATATGATTTTAAAAAAGCTCTTAATCAATATAAAAAGGAATTTCCGAAAAGCGCTTATGTTACATTAATTAACCAATTAAACAAACCGGCAGAGGCGCCCGGCATCAATATCTTAATAGATACTATTACTGTTTACAATAGCATTAACGATATAAAACAGCATTTTAAAGGCAAGGCAGTCTACATCGATCTTTGGGCAACCTGGTGCATCCCCTGCCGTGCGGAGTTTGGGTATTATAAATCGTTAATGCCGATGATGAAGCAAAAAAATATACAACCGGTTTTTATTTCGATTGACGCCCCTGCAGCGAAGTCCAGTTGGAAAAAGCTGGTGTTGATGAATAACCTGGAGGGTTCGCATATTTTGGCCAACAGGAAGCTGAAAGCGGATATTGAAAAACTGGTTTATAAAAAGGGGCAAATTTCGGTTCCGCGTTACTTAATGATAAATAGGAGGGGCCAGGTTGTTAATTGGGACGCGCCCCGGCCAAGTGATGCAGGGCTTGTAAAGGTAATTAACAAGTTATAACGTTGTCCTTAATTGTTTTTTTGACGATGAAATTGGGCAATATGCCTATACCGACAATTCCTTTCCATCGGATAGGTGTTCTGCTCAGCACCCTATCCGACAACAAAGTAGATCGCATTAAAATTCAACTTTTTTACTACTTTAGCGCTTGCAAACCCGGAAGGGCTTTTTTTTAAACTATCGTTATATATTTAAAAGCATAACGATGGTTTTTGAAACAGATAAATAGTAATACCGTCACAATTTTTTTAACCCAAAAACCATCACCAACACACATAAACTTTGCGCCTATGTACAAAAAAGCACTTATAACTATACCCTTACTGGGAATTTGTTTAATCACCTTTGCACAGGATACGCTCAAAAAAGATACGTCGATAAAAAAACTGGTAACGGCAGATACTTCCACATTAAAAAAGAAGGAACTTTCTGAAGTGGTAATAAGCGCATCGCGCATCAGCGAAAGCCTTTTAAGGTCGCCGGTAAGTCTCGAAAAAATAGGCCGGCCGGCCTTT
>JBDUDE010000974.1:0-2686 GCA_040003105.1 Mucilaginibacter sp.
AAAACGATATTACATTGGAGCACCAGGAATTAACCACCGTTGAAACCGCCAAAGATTTAGGCTTACTACCCGAAGAATTTGAACGTATAAAAGAGATATTAGGGCGCGTGCCCAACTTTACCGAATTGTCTATTTTTTCGGTAATGTGGAGTGAGCACTGCTCGTACAAAAACTCCATCACCTGGCTAAAAACTTTACCGAAGGATGGTCCGCGTATGCTGGCCAAGGCAGGCGAAGAAAATGCCGGTCTTGTTGATCTTGGCGATGGCATTGGCTGTGCCTTCAAGATAGAATCGCATAACCACCCATCGGCTTTGGAACCGTACCAGGGTGCGGCCACAGGCGTAGGCGGTATCAACCGTGATATATTTACCATGGGGGCAAGGCCTATCGCGCAGCTAAACTCATTGCGATTTGGCGATTTAAGCCTCGACCGTACCAAATGGCTGGTTAAAGGCGTAGTAAAAGGTATCAGCCACTACGGCAATGCTTTCGGCATCCCGACTGTAGGCGGCGAATTATTTTTTGATGATTGCTATAATGTTAACCCGCTGGTAAATGCGTTTTCCGCGGGTATCGTAAGAGCCGGTGAAACCGTATCGGCTACGTCGTATGGTGTAGGTAACCCGGTTTATATTGTGGGTTCTGCCACAGGTAAAGACGGTATACATGGTGCGGCTTTTGCATCAAAAGATATAACGGAAGACTCTGTTAATGACCTTCCGGCAGTACAGGTAGGCGACCCGTTCCAGGAAAAGCTATTGTTAGAGGCCACACTGGAAGTAATAAAAACCGGCGCTGTTATAGGTATGCAGGATATGGGTGCGGCAGGTATTATCTGCTCTAACTCGGAAATGTCGGCTAAGGGCGAGCATGGTATGGTTATTTATTTGGATAGGGTGCCAATGCGCCAGGAACACATGAAGCCTTACGAAATTTTGCTTTCTGAATCGCAGGAGCGCATGCTGATTGTGGTGGAAAAAGGCCGTGAAGCCGATGTTGAAGCCGTTTTTGATAAATGGGATTTAAATTGCGCTATTATAGGCGAGGTAACTGATACCCAGCGCCTGGTATATTATATGAATGGCGAAATGGTTGCCGATGTGCCTGCCGATGATTTGGTATTAGGTGGCGGCGCCCCGGTTTACGAACGCGAATACCGTGAACCGGCTTACTTTGCGGAAAACCAGAAATTTAAAATTGAAGACGTTGAAGAGCCTGCTGATTTGATTGCAGTTGCCGAACATCTGATAGGTCACCCCAATATTGCCTCAAAGCGTTGGGTTACCGATCAGTATGATTCGATGATAGGCACGTCAACCATGACTACCAATCGCCCAAGCGATGCTGCAGTGGTTGCTGTTAAGGATACCAATAAAGCTATTGTTATTACGGTGGATTGCCAATCGCGCTATGTATACGCCGACCCGCAAAAAGGTACTGCCATTGCGGTTGCCGAAGCAGCACGTAACATTACATGCGCCGGCGGCGAGCCGGTAGCCATAACCAATTGCCTTAACTTTGGCAACCCTTACAAGCCCGAAGTTTACTGGCAGTTTGTAGGTGCCATAAAAGGAATGGGTGAGGCCTGCCGCAAGTTTGAAACCCCGGTAACCGGCGGTAATGTAAGCTTTTATAACCAGTCGACAGATGACGGCCCGGTATTCCCGACACCTACTATAGGCATGCTGGGAGTGATGGATAACCTGGATAACATGATGACGTCGGATTTTAAACAACCTGATGATTTGATTTATTTGATAGGCGAATCGGTTAATGATATTGCTTCATCGCAATACCTGGCATCGTACCATAAAATATTAAAGGCGCCTGCCCCATATTTCGATTTGGATAAGGAATATGCCATGCACCAGGTGGTAAAACAACTGATACAGCATAAAGTAATCCAGTCGGCACATGATGTAGCTGATGGCGGGTTGTATGTTACGCTGATTGAATCGGCCATGCCAAATGGCTTAGGCTTTGCCATTGAAACTGATAGCGCTATCCGCAAAGATGCTTTCTTATTCGGTGAAGCCCAGGGCAGGGTAGTGGTAAGCGTTGCCCCGGCCGACCAGGAGCGCTTTATCGAAATGATGGCCACCAGCGAAGTTGATTTCAGCCTGTTGGGGACTGTATCAAATGGTTTTTTAAATGTAGATGAAGAACTGTTTGGGCACATCACTGATATAAAGATGGTGTACAATAATGTGCTGCATGAGATATTAGGAGCGTAGTCAGAAGTCTTTAGTCGAAAGTCTAAAGTCAAAACGATTTTTGTATAGACGCAATATTTGCGTCTCCCGCAGGACAGGTTTATAAATTGCGTAATGAAAAAATAGCCCGCAGCATGCTTAAGTTAAACCGTATCCATCACATCGCTATCATTTGTTCGGATTACGAAAAATCCAAACATTTTTACAGTAAGGTGCTTGGTTTAAAAATAGTGCGGGAAATATATCGTGAAGCACGACAATCATACAAGCTTGATTTGGAAGTGGGGGGCCATTACCAAATCGAGCTTTTTTCGTTTCCAAACCCGCCTGCGCGGCCATCCCGGCCGGAAGCAGCAGGCTTGAGGCATTTGGCCTTTGAGGTTGATGATATTGAGGAAGCTATAGCCCACATCAAGAGCTTCGGTATTGAAATTGAACCGATAAGGGTAGATGAGTTTACAGGCAAGCGC
>JBDUDE010000496.1:0-8977 GCA_040003105.1 Mucilaginibacter sp.
GTTTTGCGGCTGCTGTCAACACCGCGGTTCATAATGGCATTGTAGGTTGGCGCTAAAGTGCTGTCAATTAAAAACGGCTTTAACGACGTATGCAGCGAACTTTTTACCGAATAAATATCCGAATTGAATTTTTGGTCGAGCTGGTAAGAATAAGGCAGGTAAACAGATTGTGCTTTACTTAAATTGATTGAAAAAGAAATAATTACAACCAGTATTAATAGTTTTTTCATAAGCAGGCAGCTTGCGTTTTATACCGCAACAAAATAACTATTAATTGTGATGAAATAAAAATTTGATTTGGCGGATTTTTCGGGCCGGTTACAGCTGATAAACATTACCTTCTATATTTCCCGGTAGTTTAAACGACCAAAAGCCGGTTCTTCAAACGCATCACATTTTTTTAAATAGGCTTCCATCACATTCATTTCCTCTCCATATACAGTTGCACTAAATTCATGGGCGCGCAACAGCATTCGGATATAAGGGGCCGGTTCTGCCTGTTTTGTTAGCTTTTTTAACGCTCCCATGTAGTCCTCCCTATACACGGTCGGAATAATAATTTTAGACAACCCTTTTGACGTTAGTTCCGCATTCATCATAACCCGCGCTACCCTTCCGTTACCGTCTAAAAAGGGGTGTACCTCGCTAACCATAAACATCATAAAAGCGGCCCGTGCAAATGAATTTCTCAGGATAGAGTGTAGTTCAAATCCTTTTTTTAACGTGCCGGTCACAAGTTGCCAGTCCACAAATTCAGTATTGCCAGCCCTGTTATTTTTATCTTTAAAATTACCAGGGTCTTTTGATGGCCTTGCGCTCATTAAAATTGAATGCCTATACCGAAGCAACGCGAGCAACTCGTCTGCTGTACCAGGCAAGCGACTCATTTCCATTCTGTTTGAAACGAGTTGATAAGTTCCTAATATATCGTGCGAGTCCTCATCCCTGGAAGGCATGGGAGTGGCTGTCAGGATAATTTCCTTTGCTTCTTCAATTTCAAAAATTGTACCCTCTATGTAGTTTGAAAAGTAACTCTCATAAAATGCAAAGTTTTGATAGGATTGGCTGGTTTTATTTTTATCATCATAGGTAGGATATTCACCTCCTGCAAGTTGCTCATAAAGATTATTAAACAAATCTATCCGCGCAGGGTCATAAGCAAATCCCGAAAGCCTGGCCTTGCTGAGCGACGATGAAAGCTCCACTTTACTATTGCTTGAAAACAGCGCAGAAATTAATTTGTTTAATTTCTCAAACTCCCTGCCCATACCAAGTTTCCCGGCAACGGTCCTCGCCTGGTCGCGCAAGGTATTCAAGCCCTCTTCCCCTCGTATCCGCACAATGGCATCCAATTTATCTTCAACTGCCGTTTTGGACAACGTTTTTGGGCTATTTGTTATACTTGTAGTGGTTTGCAAATTCTCAAGGAAAGCTCTCGCCTCTTGTGATACGTACAATTCCTTAAAAAAAGAGATGTCGCCATCTATGTGTCCATTTCCCTTTTGCAGCCGGACTGTCAGACCAGGCAGCGATGCCGTTTTGGTGTATTTATAGGTGAGAAAAATTTCCCCTGAAGCAGACGGCTTAAACTCCAGCGCGCTGCGATGGCTTAGCAATGCCCCGGGAAATAGGTGTGCAAGTATTTTGTACCAATTTCGTTTCACAACCGTTTCGGGCTCCTCAAATAAATTCGAAGTATAAATTCGGGGTGCTACCTTCCTGATTTTCCCTGCTTTTTCCAGCCTGCTTATTTGTTGTGAAAGCGCTTTATCAGAACTACCGAAAATAATTTCATCTAATGGAGCATGTAGATTTTTTTCTATTAATTGCTTAGCCATATGCTAATATGTAGATTTTTTTAGACTAAATCAAATAAAATGTAGATTTTTTTGTAGTAAAACGATGAAATGTAGAATTTTTTAGATTAAGAGCCCAATATTGTAGATTTTTTTTCATTAAGAATATTTCCGTGCCTTTCCCTATGGTCCCGGATTGAAAATACGGCGTTACAATATTAGTCGTGCCGATGGAACTTTTTTTGCTCAAATTTAAGTTTCACAAACTCTTCCATCTTTCGGACTTTCGGTCTTTCGGACTTTACTGACTTTTACCGACTTTCCCGAGTTCGGACTTCCCCACTTTTTTACCATATTTGCAACTTTTAAAGCAATGCAGCTTTTTAATGTGTTAAAAGATGTTAAGCCGAAGCTGTTATAGTGAAAAAAGTGTTAAAAAACCTGATATTTACCCTGCAATAAACCATTATTTGTAATCCATGCAATACAAAAAAATAAATAATCTTTTAGGCTGGCTTTGTTTCGCCATCGCATCAATTACCTACATTTTAACGCTCGAGCCATCTGTAAGCTTTTGGGATTGCGGCGAATTTATATCCTGCGCCTACCGTTTGCAGGTTGCCCACCAACCGGGCTACCCTTTGTTTGCCATGCTTGGTAAAATGTTTTCGTTATTATCATTCGGTAATAATGCAAAGGTGCCTTATTTTACAAATATGGGTTCGGCCATTGCCAGCGGCGCAACCATCATGTTCCTGTTTTGGAGCATAACCGCCATCGCTAAAAAAATGCTCACAGCCAAAGCCGGCGAAGCAGAAGACCAAAGCCGCACCATATTGATCATGGGCGCCGGTTTGGTAGGTGCGCTTGCCTTTACTTATACCGATACCTTTTGGTTTTCGGCTGTTGAAACCATTGTATTTGCACTTTCAATGCTGTGTACCGCCATAGTTTTTTGGGCCATACTAAAATGGGACGCCCACGCCGATGAGCCGGGTGCCGATAAATGGCTGGTATTTATAGCTTATATAATAGGCCTTTCAATAGGAATCCACTTACTTAACCTGTTAACCATACCGGCAATTGCCATGGTTTATTACTTCCGCCGCGGCAGAAATGTAAACGTTGGCGGTGCAATCGGTACATTTTTAATAGGCGTAGTTATACTTGTTTTTGTACAATACGGCATACGTGGCTATTCCATTAAAATAGCTGCATACTTCGACTTGTTCTTTGTAAACAACCTGGGCCTGGGCTTCTGGAGCGGCGCTATGGTTTGGTTCCTGATAATTGTAGGGATTTTGGTTGCTGGTATTATGTACAGCATCCGCAATAAAAAACCGTTAATGAACCTTGCATTTTTATGCGTTTCCTTTGTTTATTTAGGCTATGGCTCATTTGCCTATATCCCTATCAGGGCAGCAGCAGGCACCAATTTAGATAACTCGCACCCTGATAATGCCTTTATTTTATATGGATACTTAAACCGTATCCAGTATGGCGAAAACCCATTGCTATTTGGCCAGTATTTTGATGCGAAACCAAAAACTGATGAAAACGGGAACCCGATTCAAAACCAGGGCAGCACCATTTACCGCAAAGGCAAAACCAAATACGAAGACGCAGGAAGAAGAACAACCTACCAGTACGACCATACCACCTTTTTACCGCGTATGTACAGCAGCGATGGCCAGGACCCGCAATTCTATCGCCAATGGCTGCAAATGGACGACAATGCCGCGCCAACTTTTAGCGATAACCTTAAATGGATGTTTAGCTGGCAGATGTACCAGATGTATGTACGATACTTTTTATGGAACTTTGTTGGCCGCTATAACGATTTGGATGGACAGCAAAGTACCGCAAATGTTGATGGCAACTGGACCAGCGGCATACTTGATGGCGGCAGGCATTTGCCAAAATCAGTAGTTGGCGGTGGGCCCGAGATAAAAGGCCAGGGAATCCAGTTGGGTACAACCTACACCCCATTATACGCCTTACCATTAATTATTGGCTTACTGGGCGCTGCCTACCATTTTCAACGTAAAAAACGCGATGCATTGGTAGTACTGCTACTTTTCTTCTTTACCGGCCTGGCTATCGTATTATATGTTAACCAACCCAGTATACAGCCGCGCGAGCGTGATTACTCATACGTCGGCTCCTTCTATGCCTTTGCCATTTGGATAGGCCTGGGGGTTATTGCCCTGGCCGAGCTTATCCGCCTAAAAGCAAATGCTAAAACTGCGGCGGTAGCGGCCACTGGTGTTTGCCTGCTGGCAGCACCGGTATTAATGGGATGCAAAGAGTGGAAAGCACATGACCGCTCTGGAAAAATGACACCGCATGACATGGCTTACGATTACCTGATATCGTGCCCGCCAAATGCCATATTATTTACCTACGGCGATAATGACACCTACTCGTTATGGTACGACCAGGAAGTGGAAGGCATACGCCCCGATGTGCGTATTGTTAACCTTAGCCTGTTTACCGGCGACTGGTATATACACCAGATGCAGGGTAAAATGAACGAATCAGAGCCGTTGCCAATAACTATGCCTTACGATAAATACAAAGAAGGCGTGCGCGACGTTATTTATTTTGATGATAAAAAAATAGCCGATCCGGTAGAAGTTAAAGAAGTGTTTGATTTTATATCGTCTGACAACCGGGCCGCGCAGGTGCAGTTTCAGCAGGGCGGCAGCTACGAGAATTACCTGCCGACAAAAAACTTTAAAATCACTATCAATGCCGATGACGTTTTAAAGAACAAAGTGATAACACCAGAGCAAAAGGACAAACTGGCTACGGTTATGCAATGGAAATATACCTCAAACTATGTAACCAAAGAGAACCTGGCCATGCTGGATATATTGGCGCATAATAACTGGAAAAGGCCTATTTGCTTTACCACTACCATTGGTAACGAAAACCTTATCGGCTTGCAGCAGTACTTGTATAAAGAAGGATTTACCTATCGTTTATTGCCGCTTAAACCTGATACCACCACCCGCGATCAGTTAGGTAAAATTAACAGCCTGGTGATGTACGATAACATCATGAACAAGTTCAAATTCGGCAATTTTAAAACTGCTAAGTATTTAGACCATGAGTCGACCACCATGTTTTACCCGGTTATGGTTACCACCTTCCTTGATTTGGCCGATGGCCTTGTAAAGGACGGCCACAACGACCTTGCCCTGAAAGCATTGCATAAGTTTGACGATGTAATGCCGGATATGACCCCGGGTATTGAAGTCGCCAACCGCAAAATATTTATGGCCAAAACAACTTACAGCTTGCACGATAATGTTTTGGGTAATAAGCTTATGAACAGTGTGAACGATTACCTTACCGACCAGCTTGATTATAACTACAACCTGATGAAGGATAACTCAGGCGCGTTTGATATACGTACAGTACAATACGGCGTATCGTTCCTTAACGCGATGGTTGAATTCACAGGTGAAAGCCACCAAACGCAATTAACCGCTAAGTTTAACGCCGAGTTGAAGGATTATACCAACAAGTTTGGCGCGGTGTTGCAAAGGCAGCCGCAGCAATAAACAGTGTTATATAACAAAATAAGGCCCTCCAAAAGAGGGCCTTATTTTGTTTATATTGGCGGCATATAACCTGATATGAAGATACTTATCCTTGGCGCCACAGGCAGAACCGGCATGCACCTGGTTACCGAAGCTTTAAAGTTAGATTACGAAATAAATGTATTAGTTCGCGATAAAAGCAAATTGCCTGCCTATCCATCGTCGGTATCTATTTTTGAGGGTACACCAACTGCAATACCCCACCTGGCAAAAGCCATGCAAGGCTGCGATGCCATTTTAAGTTCGTTGAATATATCCCGTACTTCCGACTTCCCCTGGGCAAAATTGCGTACGTCGGACGATTTCCTGTCGGCAAGCATGAAAAATATTATAACAGTGGCTGGTGAGCTTAATATAAAACGTATAATCATAACCACAGCCTGGGGCGTAAGCGAAACCAAAAAAGAAATTCCGTTTTGGTTTAGATGGCTTATCGATCACAGCAACATCGGCTACCCATATCGCGACCATGAGATACAGGAAGAATTGCTGAAACACTCAAACATGGGTTGGACTGCGGTTCGTCCTGCCGGCTTAACAAATTCAACTAAAATTAGAGATGTTTTAGTAAGTTTTAACAATTCGCCCAAGCCTGGTTTAACCATCAGCCGGCAAAATGTCGCCCGATTTATGGTTGATTGCTTGAAAAATGATTTGTATGTGAAGGAAAGCCCGGTTGTATCTTAATGTTCATGATGATCAACGCAAGCGGAACATACCAGTGGCATGTTCCGCTCGTGTTCCGGCCACTTATTTCCAGCCCGGCGGGTAAACCGTTACGCCCGTTTGCTTATTTTCCGTCGTAAGTACTCCATTGCGACACGCCTTCCGGCTCCGCATTTTTCACCTCAGCGCTTTTCACTTCGCTCATTTCCTTATCCAGCTTTTCAGTGGCTTTCAGTTCGCTGTTGTAGTTTTCAGTCAGTTTGGTCAGGCCCTCTGTTTCCTGCACATAAGCTACCGGGTTCTCCACGTAAATAAAATCTTTGCCCATGCCTTTTATTTCGCCTTCATTCCAGGGGCCGCGAACGGTACCTTCTGAAAAGTTATAGGCTTGCTGCAAATACCTTGGGTCGGCAGCCAGCACCGCAGGCGGAAAATTGGGCTGGATACTATCCAGTGCAGCTTCAAACATTTTGAAGTGGGTCACTTCGCGGGTCATCAGGAACGAAAGCGTTTCGTGAATATACGGGTCATCCGTAAATTTCATCAGGTGTTCATACACCAGTTTGGCCCTTGATTCAGAAGCCAGGTTGCTGCGCAGGTCGACGGTCAGGTCACCGTTGGAGTTGATATAGGATGCGCACCACGGAATGCCCTGGCTGTTTCGTGGGGTAACGCCGCCGCCGGTAATGATACCGAACTGCGGGTTGGCCGTCAGCGCCTCATGGATAATGTTTTCTTTGGCTGCCTTCCCATTCATTACCTGCATAATTTCCGACTGCTCGGCAGCATTCTTTAATTCGCCATTGACCCCTTTTAACAACATCTGTATGGTAGCGCCGACAATTTCGAGGTGGCTGAATTCCTCGGTGGCGATATCCATCAGCATATCGTATTTGTCGGGGTGCGGTACTTTTGCACCGAATGCCTGGGTGAAATACTGCATGGCTGCGGCGAGCTCCCCGTTCTCTCCGCCGAATTGCTCCAACAGTAAGTTGGCAAAACGCGGATCAGGGCGGGAAACCCTGGCATTAAATTGTAGAGATTTTACATGATGAAACATAACTTTAGATTTTATATGGTGAACTATCGCCTATGCAATTTTAAGTCCAAAGTCATGTTCTTGATTAAAAATATATTTTATTAAGAAATAAAAACAATTAATACTTAATTTAGTTAAGCCTGTTTTTTGATGGAACTGATCTCGCCATTTCGTTCCATGTAAATTTTATCGATCTTGGTCATGTCTTCGGTGAGTACCGATTTCCGGGCACCCTGCATAATATCTTCCTGCGGGAACGGGACAAATTTCGAACTCTTTAGACGATTTGAACAACCTCTTACAGAATGCTGACTGTTTATAAGTCCCGCCTTTTCACGCCGGATATTGGCGCCAGATAATGCTTTTAAATGATCTGTGCAGATACAGTCTACAGCATAATTATACGAACTTGCGCACCTTCGCACAACGAGTTAGCCGCCATTTTGTGAATAAGTTATGTTTACTTAACCACCTCGCTCACCAAAATAACGGGCGTGATATTGGTATAATTTGCAAAATCCGCACGAATGGCGTTTATATTGGGCCCGATAGCCGCCTGGTAGTCGCTTAAGCTTTTTACATAAAATGTGCCGACAGCCATAAATGGCAGTGGTTGGTTAGGAATACCATTGGCAAGCCCTTTTTCAATGGTGTATTTAACCAAATTTGATCCTAAAAACGCCGCAACCATTGGCATGTGCTTAGTTTCATAATATGCCATATTAAAGGTTTTACCTTCAGCATAAGGGTACATGATGGATATTTTGATCAGGCCTTTTTCAACAACAGTGGTGTTCTGCTTTTCCTGGCCAAACGCTGTAAAACAAGTAGCCAAAAGTAAAAACGATAGCATTAGTTTTAATTTCATAATTAATTTATTTGGTTGATAAAATGTTCAGTTTGAGTATTATTATGCAAATATTAACATATTGCCTTTATTTGCAAAACGTTATTTTTCTATCAAATTCATCGAAAAAACCGATTTAGAAACATGGAACTGAGACAATTGAAATATTTTTTGAAAGCCAAAGAGTTATTAAATTTTACGGAAGCTGCAAGAGCTTTGAATATTAGCCAAAGCACTTTATCACAGCAAATTAAGCAGCTGGAAGATGAATTAAATATCCCCTTGTTTAACCGTATCGGAAAAAGGATTACGCTTACCGAAGCGGGTAACCTGTTTAGTGAATATGCTTTGCAAAGTATAAACAGAGCTAACGAAGGTTTACTGCTTTTGCAGGATTTGAAAAATTTGAATACTGGAAAAATAACTATTGGCGTAATTTACTCCATGCGGCTTCTATTCGCCAAAACGCTGATACAGTTTGCAGATCAGTATCCAAATATCAAAATCCAGGTTGTATTTGGCACTACAAAAGACCTTCTGGAAAAACTTAATTTGCACCAATTTGATTTTATTTTAACATTCCACGAAAAACCGACAGAACCTCACCTGAAATATCAAATACTTTTAAAATCAAATATGGTATTGGTGACTGCCAAAAAATCACCGTTGGCCAAAAAAACCAGTATACCACTTAATGAAGTGGCCGGGCTGCCATTGGCTTTACCATTTAGCGGGTACAGCACCATACAGTTTATTGAGGAATCGTTTAGCCAAAAAAACCTCGTCCCGAATATTTGTATGGAAATAAATGATATTCCAACACTCTTCGAAATTGTAAAAACAGGGCATTGGCATACCATATTGAGTGATACCAGTGTAAACGACCCCGATGTAGCAGCTATCCCTATTGAGGGGAAAAACATGAGGCGGACCATAATGATCATTTCTCTCAGGGAAGCTTATGAAAAGAAAGCAGTGAAAAAATTCTATGAGATGCTGACTGAAATTTAAAGTTTTAATT
>JBDUDE010000129.1:0-8957 GCA_040003105.1 Mucilaginibacter sp.
GCGACAAATTAACCGGCGTGACCGCAACGCTGGTTGAAGAGTTTTTGACTAAATAAATATACCGGTAAATATCGTTCAGCTCGGGTTTGCAGCCACCTGGCAGTTGCCCGGGCTGAACAGTATAATAACCAATCAGCCCTGTATTGCGTTTAGCGTAATCATTACTATTGACAGTACGAAAAACAACAAACTGATGCCAAACAGCAGGAAACTATTGTTAACATACCGGTGTTTCCGGCTTACGTTTTTTGCAAGATTGACAATATCATAGCTCAAAATTTCTATCTCTTCTTTTGGCGTTAATCCTTGCAATTTTTCAGCAAATAATCCCGGGGCGAGCTGTTTCACGCCTTCGAAGAAGAACAGCATATCGCTGCGATATTTAGTTAAATCATTCTTATCTGCCACATTGAATTTGCGTTCTCTTTTGCGCAACCGGGATTTCAGGCATAATACCGAGAAAATTACCGAAAAGATAATCCCAATCAGCACCAGGCCAATTAAGACTATCCATAGATCAGCGAAGATCGAATTGCCCTGTGCGCGTTTTTGCAGGAGTACATTGCTCCCTAAAAACCCGATAAATACGCCGTTTAATGTTAATATTATCTGCGCCTTTGTCTCCGCACTTTTATACCAATCAAGGGTTTGCTGGTAAACATTCCTGCAGTATGCAAGCTGATGGTCCAAGGTTTGTGATGCCATATTGTTTAACTTGTTATAACTAAACGTCATGAGGGTACTAAACGCTAAGTCGCCTTATTGCCGCCGCTCCCAAAAAACGTCGATAGTTTTAGCACCATCGGCACGCCTACTGTAATAACTGTTAAATATTTTATCAGTGTGGTGTATGCCTCTTTCTGCGAGGTGAAAAGGAAGGCCAGTAGTGCAATAATTAATATAATAAGCGGGGCCTTTAGCTTACTCCAGTTGCCATTGTCCTTAATTTGTTGCTGTATCTGGTTGGCTTCCGAGCTGCCTATTGCAGTTAGTATAAAATTGCGGAACCCGTTATTAAATATTTTCAGGGTGCCTTCCTCGCCACGTAATACCAGGCCTTTGCTAATCAGCAGGATGAGGTTGTAATCGTCAAACGGGTTCACCAGGCCGTCTTCGGCAAGGTCATACAGCAGGAACTTTTCTTCCTTGGTTAACGATTGCCATATATACATATAAAAATAATGCGATGTGATCCCTATTTTTAACGCCAGGCCGTTCGGCCCAATGGTTTCCTGGTCTACATCTGGCTCCTTTAGCCTGTTTTCTAACGGCGCTTTCATGCTTTTCAGGAAGTGGCCGTTCCGGGTTTCATAAAACAACGTTTTTTCCCAGCCGGGGGTATCTATTTTAAACGCCGGGTTGCTGTCATCGAGTTTCGCGACCGCTATTTTGAAGTGGCCAAGCAACACATGCCATCTTTCCAAATCGTGCTCCGGCGAACGGTCGGACGCGGCAGCTGCCTGCACGGCTTGTTGCTGATTGAGCGAGTCGAGGAAATTGATGGGATGTACGGTAGAAATAATAAAAACCTTACTGCGATTTTTCTGGAGCAAATCCTCCAAAAAAGTAAGCTTCAGCCTGTTTGATGCAGGATTCTTAATATCGTATTCAAAATGATTGACAATAACAAGCTTGTATTTTGCATCCGTTGCCTCTTTTCTCATCTCATCCCAATCGTTAGCGGCAGGCGGCGGGCTACCGGCGGCAGGCGCATCATTGGGAATAAGTATCATGTCGGCAACAAAATAGTTAGGTGCATCCGGCGGGCTTTGATATGAAATAAGATCGGTCTCGTGTATGCCTTTAATTTTACCATGCTTCACAAGGTCAATCACCTTGGTTAATTTACCCGAACCCGGGGGGCCAATCAAAAAAACAAGGTTGTTTAATTTTTCGTTGCGAAGCAACAGTTCGTCAATTTTTTCCCAGTAGCTGTCTGCCGGCAGGTTAAGAGCGAAAAGCCGTCGTAATACACTATGCAGTAAGCGCCAAAAGCCAGCCAATGCACAAACAAATAGCCCCCAATAGGCCACGCCTTTGTACCAGTTGCTGTCTGTGGTAAAATTCGGCAGGTTATACCTGAGTGCTAATGATTGTACTTCGAAATATTGTTGGTTTCCCACGCGATGATAAGTCACACCAGGGCTATTTGTTGTGCCCCCAGCGTTAAATAAGCTGCTGTACAGCCATGAACCATCCTTCGGTGCGTGGTCAAACTCATTAAGCCCGGTAAGCAGTTTGTCGTTGTTTACGGTTAGCAGCCCAAATAAAATTGAGGCGCGGTGTTCATCGCCACCCAGGGTTATTGGGGGTTTTGTATTAATAAAGGTGTCCTTCTTAACCCAAACACCATCCCGGTAAATATTTGCAGTTTTAATGCTATCAGGGGTAAGCGCGTATTGCTGTTTAATGGCTTTGGTAAATAAAGAATGGCGGTAGCGTCCCCCCAGCCTTACCTGGTAGTTAAAGCTGGATATGTAGAACAGGAGGACGGGCAGGCCGCTGGTAATAATCAGCCGCGTAAACGTCATTATCGAAAAGCTCTTGCAAAAATCGCGTGCGCAATGGCGGTCGGCCCATTCTTTAAACGAGGGGTGCCGTTCATAAAAGTACCACAACGCGCCAAGAGCAGCAGCTAAAATTGCCTGGAAAAATAAGAGGTGAAGGATATCGGTTACTACAGCCCCTGCAATATTTACGGCGATCACAATTACACCTAAAGCTATAATAGCATTTCGCTTGGGGTTGTACTGATCGTTGTTTGCATTTTTATAGGCGCGGGCATACAGCAGGTTAAGCAGCAGGTACGACAGGCTTGATGCTGCAAAAAGCATAAATAGCGCCTCGAGGAACGATAGCCTGCCAAAGCCCAGGAACAGGCTGAGCAGTAAGATTGTTACCAGGTTGGCCAATAACGCGACGTTATATTCGTAATTGAATTTTTTATTTGGCCCTATCCATGAAAGGTCGAAATAATGTTTTTTATACGATTGCCTTTTTATCGACACCATAAAAACAATCAGCAGTTCGACAGCAAGGGCAACAAAAAAGGCAAAAAGCATGGAGAAGCTAAAAACGAAATTGTTTATTGCCCGCACACTGGTGAAAGATTGGTCTTCCATTATTACAACCTGGTATGGTAGAATTGAAAAGGGGCTTACGTAGGCCGTATATTTTGTACCTGAGTAGTTGGTTTCAAAAAGCTTATCGGTATGGGCGTTAATTGCAGCTTTAATAGTTTCATTTTCCGAAAATTCAACAAAAAGGTTTTCGTTGAGTTGTTTTGTGGTATCCGAGCTGTAAAGCACTTCTCCCCGCCCGTTAATAATACTGTATAAAAAACCGGGGGTGAGTATGGGATGATACAGGGCTTTAATATTAAAAGATATGGCGGTGTAAGGAGCGCAGTTTTTTGCCGAAGGAACCGACAATACTGTTCTAAAAGTATTTGCGGTACGCGAAGTTACCGGCTCCAGGTAAAAGGGCAGCCGGCGGTCGCCGTGCATGTAAAATGGTTTTTGCGTTTTTAAACGGGTAAAATAATCGCGGGTATGGTAGTCGCCGCGGGGTGGTGGTTCTCCGCCCGGTGTCCAGTTTTCAGTCTCCATGCCTTTTTCGTCAAGCTGGTATACCTGGTTTACGCTAAGCCCTTTCGTAATATCCTTCAGCTTTGTAGTATCCCAGGCGCTGATTGTTTTGGCGGGGCTGGCTTTCCCGCGTGACGCAGGTTTTACCGGCGTGTCTTTTTGACTGCAGGCCGCTGCGGCGCGGGTAAGCACCTGGTAGGTGTTTTCTATTTCGGCGCTAAACCTGGTTTTAATGCTGTCGGCCAGGCTCCTGGTCATAAACTCGGAAGCAGGCGTGCCCGATCTGAAAGATGCATTGTACGAAAAGAACGCAAAGAAAAGAATAGACATTAACAGCATGGGCACGGTGAGCGAGAACAACCCGTCGGCTGCCGTCATCCGGTCGTTGCTGCCCATTTGGTACAGTTTAATCCATGGCAGCGCGAGGATGCCGGCTATAGCCAGCATCAATAAAAACAGGACCGTCTGTTCGGGCAGTTTATTCTTCTCCTCGCCGTAGTGGTCCTTGCTAAGCAGGCCAACTACAGTGATGGGTGCAGCTGCCTTGAGGTTAAGCTGTTGCGAAAAAAACTTATAGGTGGTGCCGCTAAGCGAAATATCTTTTACCTGTTCGGCATTAAAAGCGCTTTTATCTTTTTTTAGCGAATCGGAAATCAGTTGCGTAATGCCGCTTTGAAAACTCTGGTAAATCAAATCAGATTCGCGAAACACAATGTATTGGTCAAAAATCTTTTGCGGCAGCAAGGGTTCAATAAACTGTTTAAAAGTATAAGTGATCCCTATACAAGCATTGTTTTTAATGAGATGGACTGAAAGGGTCCGGTCATTGAAAATAATGGAGGTATCGCTGAGTGTTCCGGGGGCGGGTTCGGGATTGGTTTTGGGCCGTACGTAATTGGTATCGATAGTTAAAAAAAAGTTGTTGGTCGGGTAGCTTTTGATGTAGGCAAGCAATTTGCTGTTGTTATGACTTTTTGAGAATGGCTCATAATTGCTCATCAAATTGGTAAGCGTAGCTAACGAATTATCTATCTTATCAGAAATGTTTTGCGCAGTATTTTGCAGGCACCTGAATTGCTTTTCCTCAAGCGCACGTTGATTGTTGGGGACGTATACAAAAAAATACGCTGCGCCAAGCGTTATCACCACTAAAAGGGTTGCAAAAATTACCCCCCGGTTACGGCCGAATGAAAAAAGGTTCCTGATCATGTGATTGAACTTTCATAAGATGCGGTAGAGGTTAGCTGGATAATTGCCCGGGGAAGGCTGATTATGTGATAAATATAAAAATATATTTTTATAAATGTTGCCTGTGTGCTTAAAAAAATAATTTTTAAGCACAAGTTTGCTAATATTAAACTTAAGGTTTATTGCTGGTATCGTGTCAGCGGTGA
Organism: Mucilaginibacter sp.; assembly: GCA_040003105.1. Taxonomy (GTDB): domain Bacteria; phylum Bacteroidota; class Bacteroidia; order Sphingobacteriales; family Sphingobacteriaceae; genus Mucilaginibacter. The sequence goes on from JBDUDE010000129.1 coordinate 4,982, forward strand.
ACAGGCGCGTATCCTGTAGCCGCCGGGATGATCTAAAGTGTAAACCTTGTGTTTTTGGAGAAAGTATTTAATTAATTGATTATAAGGTATTTAAAAATATGTAAACCCCGAATTGTGTAAACTTTTGTAAACTTTTTTGTGCTGAAATGGCCCGTCCTAAAATAACTATACAAGTTTCTCAAGAATCACTCCATTCAAGGTAAACATGCCACAGGTAAGAAAATACTTTAATCCTCTTCTTTAAACTGTAGTAATATCAGTACCATCACTAAAAAGCTAACAATCCGCTCGGCACTGCCGAGGCCATTCCAAATGCGGCTTTGCCACATGGCAAACCATTCGCCGCCAATTACTTCGAAGCCGAGAAACCAGATCACTATACCGGTAAGTATGCCGGCCACGCCCCAGTTTTTTGAGGCGTGAAACATTGCGCCACTGCTTTTTAAGTTTTTAAGCAGCAGGCAGCCACCTTTAATACAACAAAACGCCATAAAGGCTTCCATTGCTATGATAAAGATATAGCCTGCATGATACATGAATGGGCTATGGATACTGCGGTAAACGAGACCGCTGTCCGGGAAAATGGTGTCCATCTTTAGTACGTGCTCAACAAAATGATAGTTTGTAAAATAATCAGTCGTGTTGCCGATAACTACCAGCAAAGCCATTAAGCCAATTGCCGCTACTGAAATTGTTTTTGCAAGGCGAAACAGGAATTGAGTTGTGTACATTTTGCGATGGTTTAATAAACAAATATGTAATTATCCCGGCGCAAAAACTAATGGTAGCAGCAATGCTGGTAAAATGTCGCCAGAACTTTCTACAAAGCTGCAGAACCGGTGACCCCCAAAATCCCGACATGATCTCCCCAGAAAATATTCGTAATTTGCCCGCATCAATTCATCCCTACTAACAAAACGCCATGAATAAAAAGCTGTTTGTCCTTACAGCATTTGGAATTGCGGTCACAGCCTTGCTTTGCTCGTTCAATTACGGTAATAAGCCCATTGTGCCTATAGCAAAAAGCAGCCACCCTAAAATTGTAAATATTGTAAACTTCATTCGCTTGCTCGAACCGCGCGACCCAGCAATTACCGAAGATGTGCTTTACCAAACCGTGGTAAAACAGGTGGAGATAATGAAAAAATATAAGCTGGGCGGCACATTTTTGTTGCAGTACGATGCTTTGATGGATTCACGCTACCAAACACTGCTCAAAAGTTTGCCGCGCAATTCGTTCGAAATTGGCGGCTGGTGGGAAATACCGCAGCCGCTGGTTGAAAAGGCCGGGCTAAAATGGCGTGGTCGTTACCCCTGGGATTGGCGGGCAAACATCGGCTTTGCAACCGGCTACACGCCTCACGAGCGCGAATTGTTAACCGATGTGTACATGAAGGATTTTAAAAAGATATTTGGTTACTATCCAAAGTCGGTGGCATCGTGGTTTATCGATGCGCATACGCTCAATTACATGTATCAAAAGTATCACATCGTAGCTTCGGCTAATTGTAAAGACCAATATGGCACCGATGGCTACACCCTTTGGGGCGGCTATTGGAACCAGGCTTATTATCCCAGCAAAATAAATTCGTATATGCCGGCACAACACGCGGAGAGCCAGGTGCCTGTACCTATTTTCAGGATGCTGGGCAGCGACCCGGTAAGGCAATATGACAACGGCCTTGGTACCAACAGGCAGGGTGTGGTAACGCTTGAGCCGGTTTACAAGTTCGGCGGCGGCGATTCTACCTGGGTAAACTGGTATTTTAAACAGTTTGTTGAAGGGCAGGATATGGAATTTGCGTACACCCAGGCCGGCCAGGAAAATTCATTTACCTGGGATGCCATGGCCAAAGGTTTTGATATACAAATGCCGCTGATAGCGAAACTACGCAATGAGCACAAAATAAAACTGGAAACCCTTGCTGAATCGGGCGCGTGGTTTAAGGTGAAATATAAAGTTACCCCGGCCACATCGGTTACTGTTAATGAAGATATCCCAGGCAGCGACCGCAAAACTGTTTGGTTCAACAGCCGCTTTTACCGGGTAAACCTGTTGTGGGAAAATGGCACGCTACGTTTCCGCGACATCCATTTATTTAATGAGAAACTGCCATCGGTTTACGAAACAAAAGTAGCTACCTCGAACGAATGCACGTTTTTTACGCTGCCGGTTGTTGACGGTTATATTTGGAGCAAAGCTCAAAAACTGGCCGGTTTAAGGTTTATGACTGCTGTCGAAGGAAAATCGGTTAGCTTAACAGGCGGCAACCCAAGTATAACAAACCCAACGCCCGGGAAGTTACATATAACCTGGCCATTAACAACCGCGCAGGGAACCCTTGTTATGGATATGGACGAGCGAACCTTAAAAATCAAAATTAATGGTGATAATCCCGGCAACTGGTATCTTGATTTGACAACTGCGGACAATATGAAATTGCCATTCACCAGCATAAATAATAGCAGTATCAATTGTAAATTTGAAGGGATGAACTACTTCGTAAAAGCGGTGCAGGGTAAATTTACGAAACCGGCAGACGGCGCAGTGTTCAGGCTATCGCCGTCAGGCAATACGATCGTGTTAAACCTTTCAGGGAATAATTAAGATAGTAATAAAGCAATGTTATGAAAATAGCTACCTATAACGTAAACGGTGTAAACGGGCGCTTGCCTGTATTGCTGCGCTGGCTGGAAGAAACAGCGCCTGATGTGGTTTGCCTACAGGAACTAAAAGCGCCGCAGGAAAAATTCCCGGAGCAGGCGATACTGGATGCCGGTTACAATGTTATATGGCATGGCCAAAAAAGCTGGAATGGCGTAGCCATACTTGCGCGTGGCATGGATATTACCGAAGTACGCCGCGCGTTGCCTGGCGACCCGGAAGATGAGCATAGTCGCTATATTGAGGCGGTTATAAACGGCATAACCATTGGCTGCCTTTACCTGCCAAACGGCAATCCGGCTCCCGGTCCTAAGTTTGATTATAAATTGCGTTGGTTTGAACGCTTAAGGCTTCATGCCGCCGAATTGCTTGCATCGGGCACGCCCGTTGTCCTAACCGGCGATTATAACGTGATGCCCACAGAAATTGACGCTTATAAAGCAGAGCGCTGGGTTGATGACGCCCTGTTTCGCCCGGAAACGCGGCAGGCGTTTAAAACCCTGGTTGAGCAGGGCTGGACTGATGCCATCCGTACTTTATATCCCAACCAGGTTATCTACACATTTTTTGATTATTTCCGCGATGCTTACGGCCGTAACGCCGGCTTGCGTATCGACCACTTTTTGCTGAGTCCTAATCTTGCCCACCGCCTTAACGCCGGCGCTGTTGACCACAACGTACGCGGCTGGGAAAAATCGAGCGACCATTGCCCGGTTTGGATTGAGCTGGCGAATGAATAACATTTAAACGGCTGTCAAAAATGAATATCTCACTGAACAGGATAATACTTTTCGGCAAGGATGTGGAAGGTTTAAAGAACTTTTACACGCGTCACTTTGATTTTAAACTGGTTGAGGAAATCGCCGGCGAGTGGGTAGTGTTAAACGCCGGGCAAACAGAAATTGCCTTTCACAAAATCGGCAGTGACTTTATAAGCGAGAGTGATGAGTCGTTCAGGGTTGACAGCAATACCAAGCTTGTTTTTAATGTTGATAGCGATTTAACTACCTTTTGCGCGGGTTTACTGCAACGGGGTGTGGTTTTAAAAGATATTAAATCCTTCGCCGGGTTTAATTATGTGTTTTGCGATGGGGAAGACCCTGAGGGTAATGTTTTTCAGCTTTCTCAAAAGCTAAACAACGTCTAACGGTTTGCGCAAATGTATGTCCTGGGCTTTAAATTGTGTGGGTGTAAGCCCGGTAACTTTTTTAAATTGGGCCGATAAATGCGCAACGCTGCTGTAGCCCAGCTTGTACGAAATCTCGTTAAGGTTCATTTCGTTATAGGCAAGCAGTTCTTTAACCCGTTCTA
>JBDUDE010000348.1:0-2674 GCA_040003105.1 Mucilaginibacter sp.
TATTTACCGTAATTTTAATGTTAATTTCGGGATTGTTATTTTACAAGAGGAAAGAGCGTAAATGAACAGTTTTTTTGAGCGGCGCTACGTAATAGCCGGCATTTTTATCACCATTGTTATTATACTGCTTGCCAGGCTGTTTTATATGCAGGTGATTGATGACCGGTACGCCATATACGCCGGTAAAAATGTTTTAAGGCCAACTATTCAATACCCCGCCCGCGGGCCCATCCTCGACCGTAACGGCAAAGTGCTGGTGTTAAACGAACCTTTTTATGATATTGTGGTTGAACCGCGTAAAGTGAAACCCTTTGATACCCTTGCCCTTTGTAAACTGCTTGGGATTGACAAGGCCGAATTTGATAAACGCTGGATAAAAGCCCTGAAGCAATTACCACAATCTATTTTCGAAAAGCAACTTACCGCCCAGGCCTATGCCTCGGTGCAGGAAAGGTTATCTGAGTTTCCGGGATTTAGTACAATAACCAGGTACCTGCGCACTTATCCCGACTCGGTTGCTGCTCATTTCCTGGGTTTTATTGGAGAAGTGCAGGATAAAGATATCGAACGCTCAAAGGGCTACTATCACCGTGGTGATTTTATCGGCATTACCGGGGTAGAAAAATCATACGAAACAGTGCTACGTGGCCAGCGGGGCATACTCAACCAAATGGTCGATTCGCGTGGCAGGCCGAAAGGAAAATATGCTAATGGCTTGTTCGATACGGCAGCTGTAGCAGGGGAACGCTTAACATCATCGCTTGATATTAACATACAAAAACTCGGCGAAAAGCTAATGCAAAACAAAGTAGGCAGTATAGTAGCCATTGAGCCATCAACCGGCGAAATACTTTGTTATGTAAGCGGCCCCACCTACGACCCGAATTTAATGGTTGGCCGCGAGCGGGGTAACATCGCTGCCAAAATGTATAATGATGTTTACAATCCCTTTTTTATAAGGCCGATACAGGCTAAGTATCCGCCAGGTTCATCCTTTAAGCCGATAAGTGCGCTTATTGGGCTGCAGGAGGGTATTATTACACCGCAAACTACTTATTATTGCCCCGGATATTACCAGGCCGGTAACCGCAGGGTAAAATGTAATAATGGCGAGTCGCACGGTTTAGTAAATTTAAGCAGTGCTGTGTCCGAGTCGTGCAACGGCTACTTTATGATGGTGTTTGAAAAAATAATAAACCGCTACGGAGGTAAAGCAACTGAAGCCGAATTTAATAAATGGCGCGATAATGTTAAGAAATTTGGGTTAGGCAGCAAACTTGACCTTGACATGCCAAGCGAAAGCCGGGGCAATGTGCCTACCTCGTTATATTACGATAATATTTACCACAAAGGCGGGTGGCGTTCAAGTACTGTTATTAACGTCGCTTTTGGCCAGGGTGAGCTTTTGGCAACGCCGCTGCAAATGGCCAACCTTGAATGCACCATAGCCAACGAAGGATTTTATTATAAACCACACTTAATAAAAGCTATTGGCGCACATAACGTTATTAAAAAAGAATATACCGTAAGGAACTATGTGGGGATTGATTCGCAGTATTTTCAACCGGTTATAAACGGCATGGAGGCGGTGGTTGAAAGAGGTACCGCTATACGGTCCAAAATACCAGGTATTATTATGTGCGGCAAAACAGGTACCGCGCAAAATACCGGCGGCGAGTCGCATTCCGTGTTTGTAGCCTTTGCTCCGCGCGAAAATCCTAAAATAGCCATTGCTGTAATAGTTGAAAACTCGGGCGAGGGTGCGCATTGGGCAGCGCCTATAGCTAGCTTTATAGTTGAAAAATATTTAAAAGGGAGTATCTCTCAGCGCGAGTCGGGGATTACTGTGGAGCATTTCGCAAACGCCAACCGGCTTCCCGATTCTGCTTTGTATTACAATAAGTTCAAGAGAAAGGCTACGCCACCCGATACGGCTAAAAAGCAAAAGAAAGATTCCCTGCAAAAAACGCAGGGCCTTAAAAGCGCATCCCGTAACGATAAAAAAGATATTTCAAATAAATACCAGGCCCCACAATTAAAAACTAAAAAGAGATGAACAACCAGCGTAGTTTCTTTTTTAACGTGGATTGGGTAACGGTGTTTATTTACCTGGCGCTTTGCGTAATCGGCTGGTTCAACATCCACTCTGCTGTATTTGATGAGCGCCATCCCAGCATTATTGACGGTGCTACCAATTATGGCAAGCAGTTTACTTTTATTATCGTATCGGTAATAGTTGGCGGCATTATTTTATTGCTCGAGAGCCGGTTTATTACGGCCCTGGCGCCAATTTTTTATGTAGGCACTTTATTGTTACTGCTTTTGGTATTGGTTATTGGGCACAGGGTGGGCGGTAACCAGGCCTGGATAAACCTTGGCGGCGGTTTCAGGCTGCAGCCGGCGGAGTTTGCCAAATTTTCAACCTGCTTAATTCTTGCGCGTTATTTAAGCGGCCCAAACATAAAGGTTACCGAAATAAAGTCGTTTGCTATTGCACTGGCCATTATCGGTGTGCCCATGTTCCTGATATTGCTGCAACCTGATATGGGCTCGACATTGGTGTTCATTTCGCTGGTGTTTGTGCTATATCGCGAGGGTCTGTCACCATATTTTTTGATAATCGGTTTCTTGTTTATAGCCCTGTTTGTGTCGGCAATATTGTTTAGCCCGCTGG
>JBDUDE010000420.1:0-2671 GCA_040003105.1 Mucilaginibacter sp.
GTTTGGTTATCTTAGTACCTAATTCCTACGTGAGTTGCATTAGTCATGCTATTTTCACAACTTATTGATTGACTACTTAGTGTAAAACACTTTAGATTAGTTAGACTTGTGAATGTAAATGCATCAATAAGCTATAATTTTCTGGATTATTGGGATGTGCCTGATAATGAATTAGCCTATAATCCGCCGGCAGCAGGAAGTGCGCCTGTTAAAAATCCAAAAAAATAATACCCCGTTCTTAATATCAGTTAATGTTTACTTTGCAAATCGGTCGTGTATGAAAATACACGGCCATTTTTGTTTACAGTATTGTTTTTTAAAATAAGTTTGCAATTGATAACATGTCTCATACAACAATTACCAGATGACCCAATGCATTTTCAACTGGAGCGGGGGCAAAGACAGCGCCCTCGCTTTATATCATTGCCTGCAAAATCCTGATATCGAAATAAAATATCTTGTAACTACCGTTAATGATGCAGCCAACCGGATATCGATGCATGGCGTCCGGGTTGAGCTTTTAATTGCGCAGGCCGAAAGTATCGGCATCCCGTTATACCAAATCCGCCTGCCCGAAATGCCGGATATGGAAACCTACGATAGTGCCATGCGCGGGCACCTGGAGTTTTTTAAACAGCAGGGGATAACCCACTCCATTTTCGGCGATATATTTTTAGAAGATTTAAAAAAGTATCGCGATGCGCGTTTGGCTGAAGTTGCGATGACGGGTATGTATCCTTTATGGAAACGGGATACCCATGAGTTGATAAATGAGTTCCTGAAGTTGGGATTCGGCACTGTAATAGCCTGCACACAGGAAAGGTTGAGTGACCTGGCAGGGCAGGAGATACGCCCCGGCCTTATTGCGGTACTGCCCGATGGCGTGGATGTGTGCGGCGAGAACGGCGAGTTTCATACCTTCACATTTAAAGGACCCATCTTTAAAAATGAAATTAAATACAGATTAGGGGAGAAGGTATTTAAAGAATTTAACGCCCCCAAAACTGATGGCGACGATGTGCATTCTGCAACCGCAAATAAGCTCTCAGGATTTTGGTATCAAGACCTTATTTTGGCCTGACTTCCCATTTATTTGGTAATTATAGCGCACAAAATTAAATTTGGCGGTGGTTTTTAAATTAATTTAATCAATTAATAACCAGCGCTTTAAATTCATAATACCTGATAATTTGTTAATGCATTATGTGTCGGGCGAGCCAAACCTGGATCGATTTCGCCAAATAAAATTTTGCTATCCTAAATAACGATAGTTAATTACTTATTTGTCAATTAGTTATTGATGTTTAAGTAAACTAATAGTTGTAGCGATTGTACGTTTCCTTAAAGTCCGAGCGCATAGCGGTAAATCGGGTGGCAACCGTCTTTAAAAACTCTTCATCCAGTAATTCAAATACACTGTTTACACCGTCGAGTAAATCGGCTTCGGCAATTTTGTAGGTTTGTTCATAGCTCCCCTGCTCTATCTTAACAATAAACTTGCGGTTCATATTCAGGATGGATATTTTGAATTCGGGATGGGGGAGTTCGGCGATGATTCTCATGGGATAAATTTATTGCAGCAATTTAGTAACGGATTGCTATTTTGCTAAATAAAAAATTAAATATGAGATTAGCCTTATTAATTTCGGAAAGGCATGCCTATTTTTGTAATCATGGCAGAAGATCTAAACATAACCACCTCAACCGACAAGGCAGAACAATACGAATCATTGATCCCGCAGGTTGAAGCCCTGTTAATGGGCGAGCCGGATTTAATTGCCAACCTGGCCAATGTTTGCGCAGCCTTAAAGGAGCAGTTTAAATGGTTTTGGGTTGGATTTTACCTGGTGAAGGATGATGAACTGGTGCTCGGGCCTTTCCAGGGGCCGGTTGCCTGTACCCGTATTGGCTTAGGCCGGGGAGTTTGCGGAGCCGCGTGGGAACAGGAAAAAACGTTGATAGTTCCGAATGTGGATGCCTTCCCGGGGCATATCGCCTGTAGTTCGCTTTCAAAATCTGAAATTGTGCTGCCGGTGTTTGAAGACGGTAAAGTTGTTGCCGTGCTTGACGTTGACAGTAGCAACTTGGACGATTTTGATGAAGCCGACGCAGTGTATCTTCAGCAGATAATAGAACTGGTAAACTTTAAATGAGCAAAGTATTTGTAATTGCCGGGCTTGGCGCCGATGCGAGGGCCTATAACAAAATTGATTTGAGCGGGCATGAAGTTATAAGGATCGACTGGATAGAACCGGATAGAACAGATACTTTAAAAAGTTATGCACAAAAGCTTATCTTACAATATAATATCACACCCTTATCGGTAGTGATAGGTAATTCGCTAGGTGGTATGCTGGCGATGGAAATTGCTAAAATCTTACCTCTTAAAAAAACGATCCTTATATCCAGTGTTAAAACAATTGACGAAGCGCCGCGGTATTTTTCATTTTTTAAGGCGTTGCCGGTTTACAAGCTTATTCCCGGGAAACTAATTACATCAATGGGTTTTACCATCAGGTTTGTGTTTGGCAAAATGAATGAAGCCGATGAATGGCTTTTTAATGATATGCTGAAAAAATCGTCTCGGAAGTTTGTTACGTGGGCCATGGGAGCAACCGTGAATTGGAATAATAAAACCATTCCGCAAAATGTGTATACCATTACCGGCAAC
>JBDUDE010000733.1:0-2671 GCA_040003105.1 Mucilaginibacter sp.
ATTATTACCTCGGGTAATAAATATGATGAATATGTTGATTATGAACATTATTACTTTGTAAAGGCGGGGGATAAGCCTAAACAAATATCACTCAAAAAGAAAACCTTAAAAGAATTGCTTGGTGCTGATGCCGATAAATTTATCGCGGCCCAGGGCAGCAGGGATGTTGACGATGATTACGTGCGCGAACTTGGCTACAGCCTTGCGCAATAGCCAGGTTTGTAACATATTTTTTACCATGTAAGCAGCCCCTTTTGCTAAATGATGGAAACTGCACACCTGTTCTGAAAGATTATTTTTTATCTTTAAGCCTTAAAACTTTTCAACATAAAATATGAAGTCTATTTCTACAAGTTTAATACTGTTACTTATCGGCGCAACGGCGTTTGCGCAAACAATTGAAGTTAAAGGCACGGTAAATAACCAAAAAGGGCGACCGGTTCCGTATGCCTTTGTGCGCGATGCACAGCATAATTATGCAACCTTTGCCGATTCTACCGGTACATTTATGTTAAAGGCTGATCCGGCATCAGCATTGCAAGTGTCGGCTGGTAACTATAAAGATACCCAGGTGAAGATTGAAAATAAAACAAACGTTGATGTGGTTTTACCGGCAGACGCTGCACAAGGTGGGGTGGTTTCATTAAAATCGATAAAAGATGAAATAAATAGCGAATTTTTACATCGCGGCCAATTAATGTTTGGGGGCGACGCAAGCCAGGCACAAGTTAAGTCTGGCTTTACACAGGAGGCTACCAAGGGCAGTCGTTATTTATTCCCAGATTGGATACCCGGTTTTGGCATAAACAAAGGCGACTCGCTGGTGGTTGAAAAAAGCAATATGTACAACTATGATAAAATAAGCGGCAATATAATGTACACTAACGACGGTAAGTCAATGGCTGCCGTTGCGACCGGCCAGATTAAAAACTTTAGTTTGTTTGACAAAACAGGCAGGGCCCGCGTGTACGAAAATAACCCCCTGATAAAGGACAAACAATTTGTGGAAGTATTGTTAAGCACCCCTAAATATAAAATCTACAAAAAAGTAGACTGCAAGCTCAGCAGGGCCGATTTTCATACAGATGGCGTGCTTGAAATGGGCCACAGATACGATGAATATGTAGACAATGAGCATTATTATTTTGTTGGCGCTGACAGTAAAGTACAATCCATCTCCCTTAAAAAGAGCACCTTGAAGAAATTGTTGGCTGGTGATGCCGATGCGTTTATAGCATCACAGGGCTCGCGTGATGTGGATGAAGACTATATACGCGATTTGGGAAACAGTTTAGCCAAATAACCAAAATTGGCTAAAGAGTTATATCGCATACCGGCTTTTGTATTTGATTGCCGATAGCTTGTTGTACCAGTTGTTTTATCAGTAATTTAAAGCCTCCGGGTAAAAAATATTTTTAACCTTTTTTTGAATTAAAAAAATGAAAACAATCATTACAACGAGTTTATTGGTGGTTTTGGGGTCAGTAGCCATTGCCCAAACGATTACGGTAAAAGGCACCGTAAACAACCAAAAAGGGCAACCGGTGCCGTATGCGTTTGTGCGGGATGCTCAGCACAATTACGCGACTTTTGCCGATTCGACAGGCGCGTTTAAAATTAAGGTAGATCCCTCGTCGACGCTATCTGTGGCAGCCAGTAATTATAAAGATGCTCAACTTAAGCTTGATAATAAAACCGATGTTAATATAGTGTTGAGTGAAGGTGCGGATGACGGAAGTGTCGCATCTCTTAAGGCGGGCGAGCAAGGCGGCAGCTCAGAATTTTTGCGGGCCAGGGATCAGGTGGTTAAGGGTTCCGGGAAAGTGGCAGCAGGTACGCCATCGAATAGGGAGGGCGGCGCCGGTGGCGGCGATGTTACCCTGGTAAAAGCGGGCTTTGTGGGCGAACCGACCAGGGGAAGCCGCTATTTGTTTGAAGATTGGGTGCCGGGTTTCGGTATTAACAAAGAAGATGGCCTTGTTGTTGAAAAAACGAACATGTACAACTATGATAAAATTGGCGGCGAGATATTATTTACCAACGATGGTAAATCAATGGCTAAGGTATCAACCAGCCAGTTAAAAAGTTTTACACTATATGATAAAAAAGGCCATGCCCACCTTTACGAAAATGCCCCGGAAATAAATAACAGGCCTTTTGTTGAAGTGTTACTTAAAACCCCCAAATATATCATCTATAAAAGAGTAGACACCAAATTAAGCAAAGCCGACTTCCATACCGATGGCGTGCTTGAGATGGGGCACCGGTATGATGAATTTCAAGATATAGACCGTTATTTCTTTGTAAACACAGCCGAAAACAAACCGCATAAAATATCCCTTAAAAAAAGCGTACTTAAAAACCTGATGGGCGGTGATGCGGACGCTTTTATTGCAGCCCAGGGCTCAAGAGATGTTGATGATGAGTATGTGAAGGATTTAGGGACCAGTTTGAATAAGTAATATTTAACAAAAAGCTCAGCCACTCGAAAGATGTTTAACAACCTTACCAATACTGAGTTAATCGTTTTTAAGTTTAACTTTCGTACCATAACGAGTTGTGGTGTGCGTGCCGAGGACTCAAGCAGAGGTATGGGAACCGATTGGTATACTGACAACATTTTTGTAGACTTTCAATAAATAAAATTTATTTATTGAAAGTTTAACATTAT
>JBDUDE010000856.1:0-8928 GCA_040003105.1 Mucilaginibacter sp.
GCCAAGCCCATGCTGAAGTAAATGCTATAAACCAGGTAATCGATAAGTTTCCAAATTCGGCGGAACTGCTAAAACAGGCCACCATTTATGTCTCGTTAGAGCCCTGCGCCCATTACGGCAAAACGCCACCTTGCGCCGATTTAATAATTAAGCACCAAATTCCAAACGTGGTTGTTGGCTGCCGCGACCCTTTTACGCAGGTTGATGGTAAAGGGATTGAAAAATTACAGGCCGCAGGTATTAATGTGACTGTTGGCGTTTCGCAGGCTGATTGCCAATGGCTTAACCGCCGTTTTTTTACCCGGGTGCAAAAGCATCGCCCCTACATTATACTAAAATGGGCGCAAACTGCCGACGGATTTTTTGCGCCGGATGACAACTGCCAGTATTGGATAACAGGCCCCGAAGCGCGTAAGCTGGTGCATCAATGGCGCACCGAAGAGGATGCCATATTGGTCGGCAAAAATACGGCTGCAATTGATAACCCGCAATTAAATGTACGTTATGCGCAGGGTAAAGCGCCCAAAAGAGTAGTTATCGACCGCCGGTTAGAACTAAGCCCCGACCTTAATTTGTTCGACCAATCTGTTGAAACCTTTATATTTAATGAAGTAAAAACCGACGTAGACGGCAAAAACAAGTATATTGCGCTTGAAGATTTTGAAAGGTACGTACCCCAGTACATATTATTTCAATTATACCTGCAGGATATACAATCGATAATTATTGAAGGCGGCGCTAAAACATTAAATAGTTTTATTGAAGCCGGATTGTGGGACGAAGCACGTATTTTTACAGGTGAAAAGGAATTGAAGCAGGGAATAAAAGCACCTGCAATAAACGGACATATAGCGGGCGAATATTTGGTGGGTTGGGATAAGCTAAAGATTATTGCAAATCAATAATCGAACGAAACTTAATCAACCCAATCCAACTCTCCCGATAGCTATCGGGACAACATAATCAACCTAAAAAATAAATGCTCTACGTTTTTATAAGTATTTGCTTTAGTGTAGCGGTATCAGTAATGTTTAAGCTGGCAAAACGCTACCATATCGATGTTTACCAGGCCATTACCTGGAACTACTCGATAGCTATAGTGCTTACCTGGCTGTTTTTAAAACCACAATTAAATCACCTGTCCGACGCACCTTTTGGGCTGCTCGGCCTGCTGGGTTTGTTGTTGCCGCTGTTGTTTGTAATAATTGCCGCATCTGTTAAATCAAACGGCATAGTACGTACCGACGCTGCACAGCGCTTGTCGCTTTTTATACCCATTGCAGCTGCATTTTTAATATTTGGCGAGGTAGCAACCCCCGTCCGGACGGTGGGTTTAATAGTAGGCCTCGTAGCGCTAATCTGCCTTATTCCATGGCAAAAACAAACACGCGACAGGAAGGCCGGGGCCAATTCATGGATTTATTTGCTGGCCGTATTTATCGGCATGGGGGTTATTGATGTTTTATTAAAACAGGTTTCACAGCTAACAATAGGTACTTCGTTATTTATTGTATACGCCCTTGCCTTTGTTATCGCTTTATTTGGCTTGTTTTACCAGGTGTTTAATAAAACCATGCGCTTTTCGTGGCCGCATATTTTGATAGGCTGGGTGTTGGGTGTCGCCAACTTCGGCAATATCCTGTTTTATATAAAAGCCCACCAGGCGCTGGCTAAAAACCCATCAATTGTTTTTGCATCAATGAATGTGGGGGTGATAATATTCGGTACGCTGGTAGGTGTAATTATTTTTAAAGAAAAGCTGAGCCTGTTCAATAAAATCGGCTTGTTGTTGGCTGTGCTCGCCATTTTTGTGATTTACTACCCCGACTTTTTTACCAAACTGTTTGCGCATTAATGCTCTTTGACGATACTTACCGTACTATTGAAAAACCTGCCGACGGCATCTTCCGCGACAAGGGTAGTAAATTCCTTGCATTTGCCTTCCCGGTAAAAAGTGAAGGTGAATTGAAAGGTAACCTTGCATTGTTAAAATTGGAGCACCCTAAGGCCAACCACCATTGCTGGGCTATGCGTTTAACACCAGACAGGTCGGTGTTCCGGATTAACGATGATGGCGAGCCATCGGGCACCGCGGGCCGGCCTATACTCAATACTTTGTTGTCGCACGATATTACCAACGTTGCTGTTGTTGTTGTGCGTTATTTTGGCGGTACGCTGCTTGGCGTCCCTGGTTTGATAAACGCTTACAAAATGGCGACCGAAGAAGCGTTAAAGCAAGCCTCTATTATTGAAAAAACAGTAAATGATGTTTATAGCATTGAGTTTAATTACCTGCAAATGAATGATATAATGCGGCTAATTAAAGAAGATAACCTCGACATAATTGAACAATTATTTGATAATAATTGCAGTATAACGGTCTCCATCCGTAAAATGCAGGTTAACCTAACGCTTGCAAAATTAGGCAAGCTGACCGGTGTTGTCGCAAAATACCAGCATACCTTATAAATGTTAATATTTTCATTAAATCGGGGTGTTTTTATTCCCGGTTTTGCGGCATAAATATGTAATTTAGTCGCGTATGCAATCTTTTGAAATAGATAAGTCGGACTTATTGCGCTTTGAAACCGCTCTTGAGGGGGATGATGCTGAATTAGAGCTTCTTCTGAAAGAATACCACGCTTCGGAGATTGCTTTGCTATTTGAAAAACTTCCGCAGGAAGCTAAAGAGCGTATAATTAATATCCTGCCCACCGACGTTGCCTCGGAAGTTATATCCGAGATGCACGAGGAGCAGGACCCGGGCGAGTTGCTTATTGGCCTCCACCCTGAGAAACGGTCGGAAATTATCGAAGAGCTTGATTATGATGATGCTACTGACATTATCTCGCAGCTTGATGAAGATGAGCAGCAGGAAATATTAGAAGACCTTGACCAGGACGACGCAGACAGCATCCGCGCACTTTTAAAGTACGACGAGGATACCGCCGGTGGTATCATGAACTCCGAAATCATCAAGGTTAATATTAAGCTTGATAAAAAGCATGCCCTGGATGAAATAATCCGCCAGTCGGAAGAGATGGAGGAATTTTATACCATCTACGTGGTTGATGACGCCGACATTTTGCAGGGAATTTTATCCGTTAAATCGATACTGAAAGCCCGACCCGAAGCTCATGTGCGCGACCTGGTAAACACCGATTTTGTATACGTTAAGGCTGAACTCGACCAGGAAGACGTAGCCAGCCTGATTTCGCAATATAATCTGACGACCATCCCAGTTGTTGATGACAACATGAAGCTGCTTGGCCGTGTTACGGTCGACGACATCATGGATGTAATGGAGCAGGAGAGCACTGAGGATATATTGAAAATAAGCGGTGTATCGGAAGATGAGGAGTTGAGCGGTAACTGGAAAGATGCAATAAAAAGCCGTTTACCATGGCTGGTTATTAATTTGGGGACAGCGTACCTGGCCGCCTCGGTAATCCGCCACTTCGATTCAACGGTTAAAGAAATACCTTCCATTGCGGCTTACATGACCATCATAGCTGGCATGGGTGGCAATTCGGCTACACAGGCGCTTGCGGTAACAGTAAGGCGTATATCATTGAGCGACCTTAGTGATAAACAAGCCTATAACACCGTTTTAAAAGAGTTTTTGGTGGGCTTATTGAATGGCGCCGCAAATGGCCTCATCGTTTTTTTTATCGCCCTGTTTTATGATGCCAGCCCCATGTTAGGCCTGGTGTTATTTCTTGCGATGACCGGCAACCTGGTTGTAGCCGGTTTAACCGGGGCGTCTATCCCGCTGGTATTGAAAAGGGTGGGGATCGACCCTGCAGTGGCATCGTCAATAATTATAACAACATTTACGGATTGCGCTGGTTTTTTGCTGCCGCTATGGTTTGCAACCAAATTGTTGCTGCACCATCATTAAAAATTAAAGATATTTACCCCAAATTGAATACATCAAACAGAGATAATATAATGACCGAAGTAAGATATAACTGGACAAAAGAAGAAATTGCTGAAATATACAACAGGCCCTTGCTCGACCTTGTTTACGAAGCAGCAACTGTGCACCGCGAGAATAAAGATTACTCCGAGGTACAAATAAGCTCACTGATATCAATAAAAACAGGCGGCTGCCCCGAGGACTGCGCGTATTGTCCGCAGGCTGCGCGATATAATACAGGTGTTGATGTACATGCCATAATGCCCATTAACGAGGTGATACTTGCCGCTCAAAAAGCAAAGGACGGTGGTGCATCTCGCCTGTGTATGGGTGCTGCCTGGCGCGAGGTACGCGATAACCGCGACTTTGATAAGGTGATAGACATGGTAAAAGCTGTAAACGAGCTGGATATGGAAGTTTGCTGCACACTGGGTATGCTCAACGAGCACCAGGCGCAGCGTTTGGCTGATGCAGGCCTGTATGCTTATAACCACAACCTCGACACATCCGAAGATGACTACAAGCGTATCATCACCACCCGCACCTACGACGACCGTTTAAAGACACTTGAACACGTACGCAAAGCAAAACTTACCGTATGCAGCGGCGGCATCATTGGTTTGGGTGAAACGGTTGCCGACAGGATATCGATGCTGAAAACATTATCAAATCTGCCAAAACATCCGGAGTCAGTCCCTATCAATGCTTTGGTACCGGTACCGGGAACCCCATTGGCCGACCAACCCCGGGTATCCGTTTGGGATATGGTGCGCATGATTGCTACTACCCGCATAATTATGCCTAAAACAGTCGTTCGCCTGTCTGCAGGCCGTACCGAAATGAGTTTGGTTGAACAAGCCTTTTGCTTTATGGCTGGTGCAAATTCAATTTTTGCGGGGGAAAAGTTGTTGACTACACCAAATCCATCATTCGATACCGATATGGCGATGTTTGAACTACTTGGTTTAACGCCGCGTAAAGCGTTTAAGAATGGAAGGCCTGGGAAGGTTGAAGATATTGAAGAGGTTGTAAAAGGTTAAAATATTTCATATAAGAGATGCTTTGATATCGAGGCATCTCCCGTAATCAATTTCCACCAGTGAATCTTTTATTCTCCAAAGTTTGCTGAACAGTCTGCGGCAGCGCCGATAATAAATTATACCCGGTAGCATCCTCAATATTTTTTACTGTGCAAGTATAATTCATCCAATTATTGGTGATATTATTATCGTTTGGTGTATCAATAGCTATAACCTGGGTAGTCTCGTCAATCCGGTTTAGGTCATCATCACCTTCCGGAATAATAACAACTACTTTCCAAATGTGCGCCGGTACATTTATCCGGCCATTGTCAATTGTGGTTGAATAGCCATTGCGACCTGTGCCGCCGCTGCCATAAACGCCCATTATAATGTAAACCTCGTTTCCGTTTTTTACTTTGGTTCGGCAATAGCTTTCCAGGTGCTCCCAGGTGTGCTCATTATTATTTGGCGCCTGTGGGATGATGTTATCCATTAAAAAAGTGGCTGAGTTGGCGTCAGTTGAGCTAGTACGGTCGCCGCTGGGGCAGTTGTGGCCTTTATCAAAACCGGTGCGTTTGTAGCTGGTGTTGCCGGCTTCATACCAGCCATCAGGCAAAGTTTCATCAGGCCTGAATTTGTTCAGTCTGTCAGTAGTACCTAAATCGCTGCTGCACAAGTGCCAGCTTACCAAGTTGGGTTCACCTTTATCCCTGTTATAGCTTTCGATATAATATTTATGGTCTATAAGGTAGTTATCGGCACTTGTTAAAGCGTTGCTGGCATTACTTGGGTTGCCAAGTGCCATATTGTTGTTATCGGTTTGCTGTGGTTCGTGGTTTTTACAGCTTGTAATTGAAAATAATGCTACGGCTAATATGCCAGCTATCAGTTTATTATAACGCATTTTTAAATTGTGAAAGCTTAAATTTCAAAGTAGAAAGATAGGCAATGCGGCGCCAGCTTTTCTTTAAAATTTATAAACACTTGGCAGCCGAATCATGGTTGCCCGCTTAACCACTCACTATTTCCATTCACCTTTCATTACAATGTGTTAAAATGACACAATAAATTTTTTTATCCCACTTTAATCATTTAGCTTTACTACACCACATTAAAAACCAATTAAACAATATGAATTATAACAGGCGCAAGTTTTTGCAAAGTACAGGTACGCTGGTACTTGGCGGTTTGGCTTTATCAGGTAAGGCCGGCTCACTTCTTTCGGGCATGGCCCCGCACCTGGTAGGATTACAGCTTTTTACCTTTTTTGGCGTTATTGATGACGATGTAAAAGGCACCTTAACCAAAATTGCGGCTGTCGGCTATAAGGAAATGGAATCGGCGTTCAGCAAAAAAGGTGGTTACTATGGTATGAAACCAAAAGGTTTTAAAGCAATGGTGAACGATTTGGGCATGAAATGGAAATCGCACCACGTGTTAGGCGCGCCTTTTAAAATGCCTCCGGGCGCCAAAATGCCAAATGGACCGGATGGTAAGCCAATGGTTATCCCGCCAATGAAAAACCTGCGCGACAATATGCAGGAACTGGTTGACGACGCTGCTGAAGGCGGTATACAATACCTGGTTTGTGCCAATGCACCAACCGGCACGATTGAGGAGATTAAATCGTCGATAGCAATATTGAACAAAACCGGCGCGGCCTGCAAAAAGGCGGGTATCCAGTTTTGCTACCATAATCACGATATGGAATTTAAGACAATTGACGGGCAGGTACCATACCATATGCTTTTGACTGAAACCGATGCTAAGAACGTAAAAATGGAACTCGACCTTGCCTGGGCAGTTAAGGGCGGACAAGACCCCGTGAAATTATTTAAAGACCATCCCGGCAGGTTCCCGCTGTGGCATGTAAAGGATTTGGATGCTTCACATGCCACCATTTTACCGGTTGGTAGCGGAACTATTGATTTTAAAAGGATTTTTGCCCACAAGGCGGAATCTGGCATGCAGCATTTCTTTGTAGAGCACGATGGGCCTAAAGATGCAATGGCCAGCATCAAAAGCAGCTTCGAATATATTTCGGGCACGCTGAAAGCCTAAAAACGTATAAACACAAAAGCCGCCATTTATCCATGGCGGCTTTCGCTTTTTATGTTATTGCAATATTTAAGTATATGTTTTATGATAATGGCGATGGTTTGATGGCCGACCTGATTGTCCTAACCCAATTTTTCATCCACTGGTAAACTGTTGAGTACTCAAGATAGTTCCTGATTGAATCATCATTGCGGATGGTGGTAACCAAATCGCGCAGTACATTTTTTAATGGTGATGATTTGCTTACCCTGGTAACCATTTCTTCAAGTTGGTCGGCATACACAACGGCCTCGTACTCATTGTCAAAAATCAAAGAGGTTTCATTGTTTCTTTTCTCTTTAATACCTTTTGATGGGATAGGCAATTGGTAGTTCTTAAAATCAGCAAAGGTTAACCTTGTTTTACCGGTGGGTGGAATGTTGATGCGTAACATAAGATTTATTGTTTTAGTAGTTTTTTATCTTGTATAACTCTGTACAAATTCGTCATTGCGGATAGCCATAATAATGTTGCTTATCGCCACATATTGTGGAGTATTTTTATCATCCAGTTCGTTTGATAAGTTTTCCAGTTGCGCGGCATAAATAATCGCTTCTTCCTCGTCTTCAAACTTCAATATCAAATCATTATTAATTTCGGCATCGGCACCATTAGGCGGAGCCGGGAGCTGATACTGCTCAAACGCTGAGAAACTTAGATTTGTATCGTCATTTTGTGAAACAGTGATATTTAGCATATTCTATCGTCAAATTACAGTTAATACGGTAATTGTTCAACACCGTAAAGGTAAAGGTGTTTTAACAATTTTGCATTTAATTATTGTTAAGTTTATTACAATTTTATACACAACCGCTTAACTATTACATAATACGTGCCATTTTGAAATAACGTTGTCTTTAACTATTTTAAGGCGGTAATAAATTTAGCCCATCACCCCTATGACAGCTGCCAAAACTGAACAGTTAAAAAGAGTGTTAAAGCCCATCCATCTATGGGCAATTGCAGTAAGTTTAGTTATATCAGGCGAGTATTTTGGCTGGAACCTGGGCTGGGCTGTTTCGGGTACCGTTGGCTTTTTAATAGCCACGGTTATTATCACCATAATGTATATCACCTTCATTTTTAGCTATACCGAGCTTACTACATCTATACCACACGCCGGTGGCGCGTTCGCATATGCCTACCGGGCGATGGGACCGTTCGGTGGGTTACTCGCAGGTTATGCCACACTTATCGATTTTTTGTTTGCCACACCTGCTATTGCATTTGCACTGGGCGCATACCTTCATTTCTTAGACCCGGATATCCCCGTCTTATATTCAGCGATGTTTTTTAACGTGGTTTTTATTGTGATAAATATTTTAGGGGTAAAAGAATCGGCTACGTTTTCTTTGATAATTACACTGCTGGCTGTGGCGGAATTGCTTCTATTTCTGGGAATAATTTCTCCACATTATAGAAGTGAGAATTTTTTAAGCCACCCCATGCCTTTTGGCTGGTCGGGCATTTTTGCGGCGCTGCCTTATGCGGTTTGGTTTTACCTTGCCATTGAAGGGGTTGCTATGGTTGCGGAAGAGGTAAAGGACCCCAAACGGAATATCCCCAAAGGATACATCTCCGGACTGGCCACTTTAATATTTTTAGCTTTTGGCGTGATGATATTTACCGGCGGCATAACCGACTGGCGCAAACTCAGCACCCTTGATTATCCATTGCCCGAGGCTATCAGTATTGTATTGGGCAAAGCAAACAGTTTAACAAAAATATTTGCCAGTATTGGCTTGTTTGGGCTGATAGCTTCGTTTCACGGCACTATACTGGCATCGTCGCGCCAGGTGTTTGCCATGGCGCGGAGTGGGTATTTACCGCGTGGGTTGGCGGTTATTAATCATAAATTTAAAACGCCGCACTGGTCCATTATAGCTGGCG
>JBDUDE010000582.1:0-2667 GCA_040003105.1 Mucilaginibacter sp.
TTAGTCCGGAAAGTCGGAAAAGTCCGAAAGTCCGAGAGACGGAAAGAATTGAGCCCGAAAGTTTTTCGATTTTTCCTATTATTGTTAAAACGTACCAATCTTTAACTGATAAAATATTCAAATTGAAAAAGATATACCTTTTAACGCTATTAGTTGTATGTTGTTTTACCACAGCGGCCCAACAGCCAACCCGCACCATTTTTGCCTATGGCGGTAACTTTAACAAGCAATTTATGCAATATGTTATTACCCTCACCAAAAAGGCAAATCCCAAAATATGTTTCCTGCCAACTGCTATGGGAGATAATGCCAATTATATCCTTGCGTGGTATGGCGCATGCGAAGATTTAATGATGCGGCCTTATGTACAGCGCGCTTATGTCGCCTCGTATACCGAGAAAAAAACATTTGAAGAAAACCTGCTCAGCATGGATGCCATTGTAGTCGGCGGCGGTAATACCCTGAACATGATGGCCATCTGGAAAGCCCAGGGAATAGATACGGTGCTTCGCAAAGCTTATAACAAGGGTATTATACTGGCCGGCGGCAGCGCAGGCTCGTTATGCTGGTTCCAGGGCGGCACTACCGATTCGCGGCCGAGGGATTTATCAATAGTGCAGGGTCTGGGCTTTATACAAACCAGCCATTGCCCGCATTACCACAGCGAACCCCTGCGCAAACCACTTTATTTTGAAAACATCCTGAAAGGCAAGTTAGGCCCCGGTTATGCTATTGATGACATGGCCGGGATAGTTTTTGAGGATGAAAAATACATTAAATCGGTAGCTGCTGATAGTAAGAGCAATACTTATTATGTGTCAGTTGTTGATGGGAAAGTGGATGAAAAGTTATTGCCGGTGGTGGAGGTGATTAAGTAGTACTGTTAGACTTACGAAGTTTTTAAAACTTCGTAAGTCTGTGGTCTTTAAAATATGATATCTTCTAAATTTTTATAGCCAGCTATTAGCACAATATCTTTTGGGCTTTTACCTACATTATTTTTGTGATTAACATCAGCGCCATTTTTTAAAAATAATTTAATCATCTCTCTTCTTTCATTTCTGCCTTTGTCATTAAACGTGGCCGTCCAAAGCGGTTGGTTTCCGTACTTATCTTCTATTGATAGATCAGCACCATGGCGTAATAGCAAATCGGCCAAACTGAAATTATTATAAATTGCGGCACAGTGTAAACTGGTTATTCCTTCATTATTCTGGAGATTTAAATTTATGCTGCCGTCGATAAGGATTTTCGCCATGTCGGGTAAATTTTTAACCATCGTTGTGTGAATAGCTGAATAACCAAATTTATCCTTCCTATTTATATCAATCCCGTTATTAATTAGTTCCTGGACTTTCTTTACATCATTCCGTTCTACTAAATCAAAAAAATCGTTGATGTTTGTCATATTAAATTAGACGGTATTTAGAGTTCGTGTAGTAAATTTAACAAAATCTAATCTATATTTTCCTTTTCTTATCCCTCCTAATCTCTAAAATCATTTAATCCCGATTATCTTTGCACCCAACTATGAAATACCTGCGCTGGCTGTTGCTGCCTTTTTCATTACTCTACGGACTGGTTGTTATTATGCGCAACTGGTTTTACGATGCAGGTTTGTTTAAAAGCTACAGGTTTACAAAGCCCACCATATCTGTTGGAAATCTTGAGGTCGGCGGCGCCGGTAAAAGCCCGATGACGGAGTATCTTATCCGCTTGCTAAAATCAGACTACAAACTTTCGACATTAAGCCGCGGGTACGGACGAAAAACTAAAGGATACCTGGAAGTTAGTCTGGAGTCGGGAGTCTTAAGTCTTGAGTCTAAAGTCCGGAGAGAAGAAGGAATTGACTTACGACTTACGACTCAAGACTCAAGACTTTCCTCAACAATAGGCGACGAACCCGCCCAATTTCATCAAAAATTCCCGGATATTACCGTTGCCGTTTGTGAGGATAGGGTAGAGGGGCTAACTAAATTACTCCCTACTCATGATTTAATATTAATGGATGATGCCTACCAGCACCGGGCTGTTACACCTGGCTTAAGTATTTTATTGTTTGATCATTCCCGCATTAACCAGCCGCACTTTTTGTTGCCGGCCGGTAACATGCGCGAACCGTTCAGCGGGCGTTGGCGGGCACAGGTTATAATTATATCCAAATGCCCGGCTGCACTTACCCATGATGAGCAGGTTGCGCTGGCACATAAAATAGAACCACTGCCATATCAGCAATTATTTTTTACATCGATTGCTTACCAGGGGCTGCATGATTTGAACGGAAATGCAGCGGACGTAACTATCGATAAGGATACAACGGCATTTTTATTAACTGGTATTGCTAACCCGCGACCATTGCTGCAATATTTAAGCGAAAGCACGCCCAATATTATCCACCATAATTATCCCGATCATCACCCATTTACCCCAAAAAATATTGCTAAACTTGCCGCTGAATACGCAGTCCATCCGTCGCAAAAAAAAATAATTATTACAACAGAAAAGGATGCACAGCGTTTAGAAGGATCGTGGTTAAACCCGGGCGGGCAAAACGACCAAAAACTACCTGTTTTTGTAATACCGATACGGGTTGAGTTTTTAAATAAGAGCGGCAGCCAGTTTGATAAAATTGTTTTAGAATATGTTAGAGAGCATACAACGGACCAC
>JBDUDE010000347.1:0-8927 GCA_040003105.1 Mucilaginibacter sp.
CCCCTTTCGAAAAGAAAATAACCTTAAATGACAGGAAACTAAAGTTTGAACTGAAGCTTTGCCCGACGGGGACCTTACGATCCTATAAATCCTAGTTTAATAACTATCCAGCCGGTTGCCTTTATACATCATAAACAGCCCATAGCACGATGTTGCCACAGCCAGTCCGATCCCGGTAAACGCTGCCACATTTGGTTGAGACAGCGTATGATTTAAGCTAAACAAGATAGCCAAAACGGCAATTGCGGTGCTCCAGGTGGCCAGGTAATAATCAATGGTGCGCTTAAAAACTTTTGCCAGCGGGAAAAAGTGCAGGCCCACAACCAAGGCAATTGCGGGTATCGTTAATTCCGGGTGACCAATGTTGATCACTACGTTTACAGCAATAAAAATGAGCAAGCCCTCGGCGCCAAAAATAATGCCGAACCACATGCCCATCTTTTTACCCTCAGCTTTGTCCTCTTCACTCTCGACCGCCGGGTGCAATTTGGCAACGCCAAACAGTTTGATCCCCTTTATTATGAAGGCTATTGCCAAAACCGGGAAAATAATTAACGCCCATGCCGGCGCGGTGCCATGCAAGCCGCTAAAAGCAATGCCGGCCCATATCATGGTGAAGCCCGCCATCATCAGCAAACCGGTTGCAATGCCTTTTACCGCTACTGCAGGTATTAGTTGTGTCTTGTTATTCATTTTGTTCAGGTTGATAGGTGTTTTTAAAAAAGTAGAGACGCCGCGGTATGTCGGGGCGCCTCTGCGGGATTGTTTATGTTCAGCGGCACAAAGTATTGTGTCTCTACGGGATTATTTCTTCTCCAGCTTGGGCACCCTTTTAGGGGTATCGGCTCCGGATACTATTCCGCGCGAACTCAATGCGATTGCCCTGATGGTTGCCGTTATGTTCGCCACATCCAGCGAACTGAATTCGTCGCCAACGGTGTGGTAAAGTTTATCGATATCGATCTGGTCGGTTGATATGGTGTGCGCCGGTACGCCAACCTCCGCCAGCGAAGCATTATCGCTGCGGTAAAACAGGTTTTGTGCCGGGTAGGGGTCGGGGTAAAATTTAAAGGCCGTGCCCTCCAGGTTTTTTTGCAGGATGGTGCCAAAGTCCGACCGCTCAAAGCCGGTAATAAACGCCGAGTTCTCGCCGAATTTTGAGGCTTTGCCAATCATCTCGATATTAAACATAGCCACCACTTTATCAGGGTTTACCGTTGTCGCAAAATATTGCGAGCCAAACTCGCCAATTTCTTCGGCCGTAAACGCCGCGAAAATTAAGGTACGGGCATTATTGTTAAGCTTTTTATAGTATTTGGCCAGGGTGATAACAGCGGTGGTACCGGATGCATCATCGTCGGCGCCATTGGCAATGCTGTCGCCTTTTACAGGTTTAATTATTCCCAAATGGTCGTAATGTCCGGAGAATACCACAGATTCATCCGGTTTTGTTTTACCCGGAATCATGCCAACGATATTGAACAATGGCAGCTGTTCAGACTTACCGGCATAGCTTACATCGAATGACTTTATATCGTCATGATTACCCAGCACAAATACCAGTTGCTGTTCGTTGTTGGATTTATTGTTGATGCTGCCTTTAAGCGAGCGATTTCTTAGATTTTGAAAAATAGAAGTAAACTGTTGGTCCACCAAAATCAGCATTTTTTTGCCGCTTTTTGCGTAAGCCATGTATTCGTTGCGGAAATTCTTGTCGGCGCTCAGTTTAACTATTTGCACATCGCTGTTGTTTGTCCAATTAAACGACGGGGCGCTTGAACTGGTAAAAACGCTATCCTGTGCTATCAATTTACCGTTAATGTTTACCAGGGTTTTAAGTGCCATGACACGAGTCATCGCAAAATTCTGCCGGTAGCCCGTATTACCCGTTAAAGGCACCAGGCCAGCCTGCTTGTATTGTGCCTCAATGTATTGTGCGGCTTTTTCAATCCCCGGCGTAAATGTAGCCCGGCCCTGCATGTCATCAGCCGACAGGGTTTTGATAATTTGTTCAACCTCATCTTGCTTAATCAGTTTATTAACGTCCTGGCCGTAGCCGTAAAATGAGGCAGCCAGTAAGGCTGCTGCTGCTATAATTCTTTTCATATATCTTATTTGACCTTTGATGATAACCAATTGTTACGGAAGGCTTCCTGTTCTTTTGTTAATTCTTTTCCGGCCTTCTCGTTTGTAACCACTTCAAGGGCCGGGTTTTCTTCTAATATTATGGTTGTTTCGTGTTCGCCGGTGCGGTTTTTATAGTTAACCACCAGCTTATCGCCGATTTTTTTTGTGTCTACAATATCGGTAAATGATTTGGCATCGGTTATCTCTTTGCCATCGGCCTTTAAAATAACGTCACCCGCATCAAGCCCGGCTTTGTAAATAGGGGTGCCTTGTACCGTGCTTGCCTGAATGGGCAGGCCAATAGTTCCCGCCGTGCGCGCAACACCCGAACGGCCACGGTTTTGCGCTACCGACAGGGGGCCGGCCCATGCCTTACCTGCTGCCATTTTACGCAGCACCATGCCTGCTTTGGCTAACAATCCTTCATAATCATTTTTATCAAGCCCGTTGATGTACTTGCCGAAAAAATCAGCGGCAAACTTTGGGTTTTTGGTTACCTGTGCCAGGTCGGCCTGTAAATCGGGAATAGTGTAGGGCTTCATTACTTTGCCCCGGTTAAGCCACACGGTGCGCATATAATCATCCAGCGTCAGGTTAAAATCGCTGCGCAAACGCAGGTCTAAGGCCAACGCAATCGCACCGCCGTAAACATAATAGCTGGTGAAAACATTGTTGTTGTTATTTGGGTCGATAGAAACACCGGCATCGGCAAATACCGAGTAGCGGCTCATCTGTGGCGCCGAATAAATTTTTGATGCAGGTTTGTTCAGCACCGAATTTACCAGCCCGGCAACAGTACCGGTATAATCATCAACATTATGAAAACCGGAGCGTACCAGCAGCAACTCGCCGTAATATTGGGTAAAGCCTTCGGCAAACCAAAGCTCGCTGCTCATATTGGCATGTTCAAAATTAAATGGCTCCAGCGATTTCGGGCGGATGCGTTTTACGTTCCAGCTGTGAAAATACTCGTGCGAAAATGTGCCCAGCAACCCAACTTCGTTACCTTCAACTTTTTCGGCCGGCTGCACAATACAGGTCGAGTTACGGTGTTCCATGCCATCGCCCGATACGGTTGGGTGCACGTCGTCGAGGAAGGTATATTCGCCATAGTCGTACGCGGGAAGCTCGCCGAAAACAGCCTTTTCTTCCAACACCATTTTCTGTACCATGGTTGCGAATTTATCAACTACCGCCTTGCTATCGTCTGAATGGATGGTAAGGTTTATCTTCTCGGTTTTGCCATCAGTGTTTTTTACGTCCCAGCTGTTTATTTTATAATCCGACAGTTCGGTCGGACTATCCATCATGTATTGCATATCCGGTGCGCTGTATACATTGGCGTTTTCGTGTTTCAGCTGGGTAGCCACCTTCCAGTTATACTTATCCAAATCGTTAAACTGGAACTGGATGGGCCGTTTCTCCTGCCCGGGTATCCACATAAAAGTAGCGGGCATATTCAGGTGCGCATGGCTTGGGTCGATGCTGGCGTAGGTGCCATCGGTATGGTTTGCAAAAAGGGTATAAGTAATTTTTACCGTTTCGGGATGTGAGCCAACCTCGTAAACATCACCCTCAATTTGTTTTACCGGCAGTTCCTTGCCTTTGCCATCGGTAGCCTTAACATTGTAAACGTTTTTGCCAAATTCGTGCGTGGCATAGCGGCCGGCAGACGAGCGGCTCATCCTCACCAAAAACTTGCCATCGGGGGCCTGCGGCACAAATATCACTATCTCAGCCTCATGATGGGCTGCGTTAGGGAATGATATGGAATAAAATATAGGCCGGACAGGTTGCTGGGCCATAGCCGCGGTTGCGAATAAGCCGGCAGCCAGTATTAAAAATAGTTTTTTCATCAATGTCAGTTAAAGCGATGAAATTACTATTAAATAAGGAAAAGTTTATATCAATATTGTTACCGGATACGCTACACCATCACGTAGTTCGCCCTAACGGCTCCTCACTTATTTAAACAAGTTTACAGTTTTGTTACTCACGGTAATATAATCCGTCGTCACTAAACAATAAAAAAGTGCCATTCTGCCTGATAAAGTATGAAGATATTCTGCGGCTAAAATTAAGATCGATTTTACTCCAGGTTTTCATGCTGTAAATGCCCGGCTGTGGGTTGCTGTTAAGTAAAAAATAAACATCGCCATTGTAAAAATTGATATTGTTTGTGGGCTGGTTGGAGGAATTGTATTGGTAAAAACTTTTGTAGGTGCCTTGCATGGTCATTGGAGAAAATGTAGCTATCGTGGCATCATCCGAGCCAATATAAAGTAAGCCGTCGGGCCCGATTTCCAAATCATATGCAGCATAATTTACCATAGGTGAAGAAACCGGCATTTTTTGCCAGGTGGTACCCCCATCGTTGGATGTAAGCAGGTCGTTCCAGTCGTTAAAAAGATAAATAGGGCCGTTTGGCCGGTGCCTGATCAGGTAAAACCGTTGTGAGTTAAACCCTGCCAAAACCTTTTGCCAAAAGCCGCCGTTGTTGCTGGTTATATAAGGGCCATCGAAATAAAAACTAACAAATAACAGATCATCGGTTACTGTAAAGGCTGTTGGGGTACGCAAGTCAAGTATCCCGTTGTTGATAGGCGTCCAGCTTTTGGCGTCCTGGCTGTAGTATACGCCATTATTTGCGGTTAATACATACATCCACCCCTTGCTGTTAAACTGCACATCCATAATGCTTTGCCAGTTTGGTACACCATTTACCTTGTACCAGTTTATACCCCCATCGGTAGATGAAAATAAACCATTATTTGCCATATAAAGCGTATGGTTATCAAACGTAGCAATTTTTGTAGTGTAGGTTAGTGCACTTCCGCAACCACACGCCCTCCCCCAGCCGCCGGGCTTGCTGCCCGAGGCGCTTACTACTAGTGAGTCATCTGGCGGCCCTTTTGGAGTATTTCCGTAGCTTATAAGGCTATCAGCATAAAGATAAACGGTGAGCTTTTGAGTTGGGTTGTCGCAACCGAGCCGCCATTTAACCTGGATTTTCCCATCAGAACCCAAAGTTGTGTTTATATAACTGCCCGGGTTAAATCCTTCTACCAGGCCGTTACCCTGCAGCATATTAAAACTTACGGCGTACTGGGTGATATTTTTACCTGCGGGCGGCAATATTTGTACCACCAACGAATCAGTCAGATCTTGTCCGTAAACGCCCGATTGCCCGCTGCCATGTATTAGTTTTATTCCTGCTTTCGGGCTTGTGGAAACAATTGGTTTGGTGCTTTCCTTTTTGCAACCAGTTAGGAGCAAGCTGGTTACGATGAGGGCTGTAAGAACTATGTAAAGTGAATTTTTATACATTCTATCGTTGTGTAAGGTCATAAGTATAAATGGATGATTGCTGTACACCAAAAATGATGGTCTCGTCCTTAATGACAGCCTTGTTCAGGTTGCCGACGCCATAATTGCTGGTATTGCGTAACGCCCAGGTAAGGCCACCGTCGTTGCTTTCCGCAATTTCGCCGCCGCCACTCACAATAAAGCCATGCAGTGATGTAAAAAATCGTATGGCGATAACGGGGAATTGCAAGCCGGTTTTTATAACACTCCAATCGGTACCGCCGTTGGTTGTACGCACCAACGCTCCGTACTGACCGCCGGCAAAGCCAAAACTGTTATCTATAAAATAAATGGTATTTAAGTTGTTGTTAAGCTGGAGGGGCTGCACCCGCCAGGTTTTTCCGGCATCGGTAGATTTGACGATTTTACCTATATCGCCGCAAGCGTATAAAGTATTATTATCTGTAGCCGTAAGTCCATGAAAATTATTCAAGATATTGAAGCCCGCCTGGGTCCAGGTGTTACCACCATCCGTGGTTTTTGCTATCTGGCCACGCACCCCCACTGTGTAAATAATATTACGGCTAACCATGTAATAGGCTAATGAACTATGATGTCCGACAAACGGCGGAGTCCACGAAGGCTGGTCGTATGTTTTTCCGCCATCGGTTGTAATCTCTGCATAATTATTAACTGTACATATCAAACCTGTATCCGGGGTTGCAAATGCCATTAGCTGTACATCATCGTCGGAGCGGGCAGGGGGGCCCATCGTCCACGTTTTACCGCCGTCTGTTGTACGTACAATTCCTGTGCCTTCGCCCATCGTTATACCATTGTTGGTATCTGTAAATAAAATATCGTACAAAACATCTATACCACCCGTACTACCAGAATAAACGCTAAGCCAGGGTTTGCGTATAGTCGCCGTGATTTTAACAGAGTCGAGTGTTTTGCAGGCTCCTTGTTGGTTCAGCTCCTGTAGGGTACAATTGGAAAAGCTATAAAAAGTTGCTGTGGCTGAGCTAGCGCCCGGCCCCGGCGACCATAAAGCCTTTAAATAATTTGCTCCATTACTGTAATAGCTCCCTACAACATACAAAGTGCCCTGTGTGTCACCTGTTCGTGTAAAATAGGAATATTTAGAAGAATCTTCCGCACTGTTAAGTGTAACTTTAATCACAATGGTATCTAATGGATGGCCTGCATATCCAAACTGGTTATTACCACTTACTACTTCAATGCTTTTGTCCTTTACAAAAACGGTGGGCGCCGGTGTTTTAGCTGGCTGGTTTTTTTTGCACCCCGGTAAAATGAATAATAAGATCAATAAAAAAGGCAGGCTTGTGATGCGAAAGGTCATGTTTTATACTTTGCGATAAAAATACAAAAACATCGCTGCAATGCTTTAACCAAACTATATAGTGCTTCATATCGGCGAGGGCTTATGCAATAAGCCCCTATAACTGCTTAAATTTTCTCCAACCTAAAATTCAGCATCCCATAATCACCATACTCCGCCTGCTCTATGCGGACGGCGTGCCTGCCGCTTAGTTTGATAATGGCGTCTTTGTGGTTGTCTTCGTCGTTTTTTAATTTGGCTGGGTCCCAGTTTTCAATAACCAGTTTGCCGTCAACGTATAATTTAACCAGTTCAGATGCGCTTATGCCTAGGCGGTAAGTTGCGGCAGGTACATTAATCTCGGTTGTTGAAACGGTTGCTATTTTTTGCCTGGCGATGTTTTTGCCAAAGTTTTTACCAAACACGTCCGCCAGGAGCTTGCCGGTTGTAGTTTTTACCGGTGTGCCTGCAATCAGCTTTTTAAATTCGGCTTCATGTTTTAGGGGTTCGTTGGTATCATCAAAAGCAAACCACCGCATTTGCCATTGGGTGGGCGCATTAAATTCGCGGTAATGGAAAGTATATGGGTAACCCGGCGGATATTTTAATCCGAAAGGAGAGGTTATGGCGCCGCCTATATATGCAAATTCAATGTCGATATAAGTCGTTGCCGACGTGTCTTTTTTAACGGCGAAGCTGTCCGGAAATTTACCTGCCATTTTTGATGGCTGTGACACGCCTTTCATTTTTACTATCTCCCAATCCCCCTGCGGCCCCATCATGTCGAAGTGCATCACGCCGGTGCTGTCGGTTTTTTGCCACCAGGCAATGGGGTAGCCGAAGTTGTATGGCCCCCATTCACCTATCATCAAATACTTTCGGCCTTTCGGAAAGCCTTCGGGCAGCGCCCGGGGTACAGATGATATTACCTGGGCAAGTTTGGGGTCGTAATCTTTTCGGGCCAGCGTTACCTGTTCGCCATTTTCAGTAAGCGTTAAATGCGTTACGGTCGAGTCAAGCTTCTGCGGCACTATGCTTCCGGAAATCTTGTTGTGGGTTATCCTTATTTCATCGGTATGGTTGATGTTGAATACCTTTTTAACATCGGTAAAGGTATTATCGCTGATGAGATAATTCATACTCCGGGTATCCCGCTTTTGAACATAGCCGTAACTTTTTGCCATTTTAGGGTTCGACCATAATTCAATAGCCACTTTATCGCCGTGAAATTTATTTTGCACAATGGTGTCGTTCATGCCGTGTTCAATAGCAATGGTCGACATATTGCCCGAAAAATCATTGTTGGCAATCAAGGTGTTATAGCTGAATCCGCCCCATATCCCGTGCCAGCAGTCGTACACTTTGTTGCCGACTATTTTATTGCGGCTAAAAGTCAGCTCGATGCCGTTGGTTGGCGCGTACGAAAAATCATTCGCATACAATAGGTTATCGTTGCAGCCGCCCTCGCCGGTGTCCATTGTGGTTTGCCCGGCCCATAAAAAGAATCCATCGCCGGAGTGTGTCACGGAGTTTCGGGCAAACACATTATTATTGCATTGCTCAAACACCAAAATGCCTGCTGAATCCTGCCCGCGATAGTAGACCCCATCGCTATACCCGCGCACGTTCCAATCGATATTGTTATACAAAATAATATTTCCGCTGCTGCGGTACATGCCAATGCCCAGGCCTGAATTGAACGAGAAATTATTGTCGTAGATTAACCCGTTATTACAATTGGTCATCATCAACCCGCATTGCCCATTGGTTATGGTGTTTGAATGCACATCGGCGCTGTCACAATTCCGCAGGTAAATCCCTGCGCCGTAGCGCAGCCATTCGTCATGCTCATTATGGTGATAGCTTTGCCAGTCTGCCAGGTCCTCGCGGTCGCGGGTGCTGTTTAAATGTTGTTTGTAGTTGTAGCTAAAATCGCTGCCGGATATGTTCAGTCGCTTTATGCCACGCGCCATTAGGCCCACTTTAAAGCCCTTTACAATAAGGTTTTTAATGGTGATGTTTTTACCGCTTTTTATGATGATGCCCGTGCCTTTAAATTTATCCGGGTTTTCGATGTCGGTGCTGCCTTCAATGGTCACGCCGTTAAAATCAATGGTAATGTTATCACCCTCAATAATAACTGGAGCCACCG
>JBDUDE010000995.1:0-8924 GCA_040003105.1 Mucilaginibacter sp.
TTCACGGCCCCTGTATATATCTGGCGCGGACGGCCGATTGGCTCTTTGTTTTCTTTCATTTCTTTCCACTGGGCAATCCATCCGGGCAGGCGGCCAAGGGCAAACAATACGGTGAACATATCGGTTGGGAAACCAAGTGCACGGTAAATGATACCTGAATAAAAATCCACATTAGGGTAAAGCTTGCGCTCAACAAAATAGGGGTCCTTCAACGCCACTTCTTCCAGCTTTTTGGCTATCTCCAGCACTTCATCGTCCATACCCAGCTTCTCTAAGATATCGTCGCAGGCTTTCTTAATGATTTTTGCGCGCGGATCGAAGTTTTTATAAACGCGGTGCCCAAATCCCATCAAACGGAAAGGGTCGTTTTTATCTTTCGCTTTGTTAATCCATTTATCGGTATCTCCCCCATCCTCTTTTATCTTCTCCAGCATTTCAATAACCGCCTGGTTTGCACCGCCATGCAGCGGGCCCCACAATGCAGAAATACCTGCCGAAACAGATGCATAAATATTTGATTCGGATGAGCCTACAATACGCACGGTTGACGTTGAGCAGTTTTGCTCGTGGTCGGCGTGTAATATCAGCAGCGTATTCATCGCGCTTACAATTACTGGGTCAATCTCTATTTGCTCGGTACGCTGGCCAAAGGTCATGTACAGGAAATTGGTGACGTAATCGTATTTATTTTGCGGGTAGATAAGCGGGTGCCCTAACGATTTTTTGTATATCCACGAAACCACGGTAGCCATTTTAGCAAGCATTTTAATAATGCTCAAATGCAGCTCCTCTTCAGTTTGCACAGATTTTAACGACTCGGGGTAAAATGCGGATAAGGCACAAACTAACGACGACAACTGCCCCATCGGGTGCGCTTTTGAGGGGAAGCCGTCAAAAAACTTCTTCATGTCCTCGTGCACCAGCGTATGGCGGCTTATTTCGTACTGAAAGTTGGCCAACTCCTTCTCTGTCGGCAATTCGCCGTGTATAAGCAGGTACGCAACCTCTATAAAGCTCGATTTTTCGGCAAGTTGTTCTATCGGGTAACCGCGATATTTAAGAATGCCTAATTCTCCATCTAAAAAAGTAATAGCGCTTTTTGTGGCGCCGGTGTTTTTGTAGCCGGTATCAAATGTTACATAACCTGATTGGTCTCTTAATTTCGAAATATCAATTGCTTTTTCGCCTTCGGTGCCTTCAATTACCGGAAGCTCGTAAGTTTTATCGCCAATTTTTAATTGCGCAGTAGCCGACATAGGAAAATATTTATTTGCAACAAATGTAATTAAATCTGCGTATTAATAGCCCTTAAGAGGCCGGACAATTGTAAAATTTTCATGCCTGCTTTACTTAAATCTTGAAATTTTATAAACAATCCACTTATTCACATTTAAAAAACTGGTTAGTATGTCTTTCAAAAGCAGGTTGCTGTTATTTGTCCAAAATGATAATACCATTTATCAGTTATTGCTGATAGGACTGTTTATTGCCAGTCCATCGCTCCATTATTTGTGTTTTTACAATTCGTACGATCCGCTATGGCTGCGGTTAGTTTGCGGTGCCTTGTGTGCTGCATCACTTGCTTTTTCGGTTTATAACGTAAAATTCTACAATACGGCCAGCCAATACCTAACCATTCTTTCGTTTTTGGTGATTAACAATGGTTTACTATTAAGCAAAAACGGGTTTGAGCATGTTTACCTTTTTAGCGCAATAACGATTTTTATTGCATTAACGCTGTTTTGTAAACACCGGTGGGAGTTTATTACCCTCTGTTCCTTAAATTTATTGGCGACAATTATAGCCTATATTACCGCGCCAAAACTGGAAATATCAATCACGGTGCTGGGGATTTTACTGCTCACATTTACCGGCATTGCGCATGTATCATTCCTGGTGATGATGGCCTATAAAATCAGGTTCAAAAAAGCGCTCGGCCGTGTTATCGACCTGAATAAAAGCCTTATAGTTAACGACGAGGAATTACGCCAGAGCGGTAAAAAGCTCGACGCGCTTATTAACTCGCTAAACGATGTTATTTTTGAGTTCGATGAGGACAAGGTTTGCCTTAACACCTGGTTCAGGCGGATTGAGGGTAGGGCGATTAATCCTGAAACGTGCGTGGGAAAAAGATTAAGCGAGGTTTTAGGCGATGAAAAGGCAAAGAAATTTGATGATGCATTAGATTATGTGATAAAAACCCAGGAGCCAACGTCAATTACCTATCAAAGCGATTTTGGCACCGGGCAATGGCTGGTGGCTAAAATCAGCCCGGTGTTTGACAGAAATGGTAACTACACCTCGCGCCTGTCGGCCTCGGTAAGTGATATATCCGAACAAAAGAAATATGCTGATGCATTAGAGGCGAACGAAAGCCTGTTACTTGAAGCACAGTCGATAGCAAAAATTGGCAACTGGTATTTTGACGTGGCTACACGCGAAACTTATTTATCCGAAAGCCTTTATAGCATCCTGGGAGTTGCAGGTGCCCCAGAGGGGGTTGAGAAATTTGAATACTACCTGGGCCTGGTACACCCGGATGACCGGGAGACGGCCTATGCCTACTTTACAAACATACAGGACATAGGTAAAGCGGCATTTGAGCACAAAATTATTACGCCGGGCGGTAAAATAAAGTACATAAAGGTATTAAAAGGCGAACTGTTGAAAAACCACGATGGCAGCTTAAAACGCATTATCGGCATTTTGCAGGACGTTACCGATGCCAAGCTGTCGGAAAAAAGAATTAAAGTAAGCCAGGCAGAGTTAGTTGAAGCACAAATTATTGCCAAAATAGGCAACTGGAATTGGGACATTATAGTAAATAAGCTTACCTGGAGCGAAGAGATAAACAATATTTTTGAAATTGAGGCCGGCGCGGTTAATGAAAACAGCATAGTAAAGCTGCTGGTTAAGTATGCCCACCCTAACGACAGGCATATACTTAAACAGCATTTAAAAAACAT
Organism: Mucilaginibacter sp.; assembly: GCA_040003105.1. Taxonomy (GTDB): domain Bacteria; phylum Bacteroidota; class Bacteroidia; order Sphingobacteriales; family Sphingobacteriaceae; genus Mucilaginibacter. The sequence goes on from JBDUDE010000995.1 coordinate 2,967, forward strand.
TTCTAATATTACCAATACGTCGTACGAATACCGGATTATCACACCAAGTGGCAATGTAAAATACCTCAGCATAATTGTGGGCAAGTTATTGAAGCGCGATGACGGCATCGTCCGTAAGGTTATTGGTACCATACAGGATGTGACCGACAGAAAACAAGCCGAAATAGACTATCAGCGTACCGAAAACAAATATAAACTGGTGTTGGAAACTATTAAGCTGCCTGCCGTATCTATTGACAAAAAGGGCAGTCTTATTTTTTGCAACCGGCAGATGGCGCAAATATTGGGTTACGACCAAAACGAAATATTGGGTCTAAACTGGCTTGAAAAATTTGTCCCGAAAAATCAAAGAGAGACATTAGCCGAATCGTTCCGCAACAACAAGTTCGACGCGCAATTTATAAATTCGGTGCTTTGCCGTAACGGCGAGGAGCGCATTATAAGCTGGCAAAACACGGTAAGTTACGATGAAAACGGCAAAATAAAAGAAATTACCGGCATTGGCGAGGATATAACCGACCGCCAAAAAGCAACCCAGGCCCTGATATCGGCAAAAGAGCTGGCCGAAAAATCGTCGCATTTTAAATCGGAATTCCTATCGATAATGAGCCACGAGATACGCACACCAATGAACGCGGTGATAGGTACAACCAACCTGCTGCTAAGCGAAAACCCGCTGCCTGAGCAGGTTGAGTACCTAAATATTTTAAAATTCTCAGGCGAAAACCTGCTGGCCATTATCAACGATATTTTAGATTATAATAAAATTGAAGCCGGCAAGCTTGAACTTAATGCACAGCCGTTTAATGTTATTAACCTTGCCCAAAAAATAAAACAGTCGTTTTACGCAAGGGTAGCCGAAAAAGACCTGGAAATTGACCTTGGCATTGATGCCGGCATCCCCGAATATTTAGTTGGCGACCAGGTAAGGCTTGGGCAAGTTATTAATAACCTGTTAAGCAATGCTATTAAGTTTACGCACGAAGGAAAGGTAAGCCTGTTGCTTACTAAACAAACCTGCGATGACAGGCATGCTACCATAAAATTTACGGTTGCCGATACCGGGATTGGGATTTCGCCCGAAAACCTGGCTTTGATATTCGACCCTTTTATGCAGGAATCTCAAAATAATGACAACGACTACGGTGGCACGGGATTGGGGCTTGCCATTACCAAACGCTTAATCGAATTACACAAAAGCAATATATCTGTTATAAGCGAACCGGGAAAAGGCACTCAATTTTCGTTCGAAATTACGTTTGATGTCGCTAAACAGGTTCAAGGCGAAAACCTTTTAACGCCGGCAGCCGCCAACGCCGAACGCAACCTACAGGGCATGCGGGTACTTGTTGTTGATGATAATAAAATGAATTTAATGATAGCGTCAAAGTTCCTCAAAAAATGGCAGGTAGAGGCCGATGAAGCTATAAGCGGCGAACTGGCCATAGAAATGGTAAACAACAACAGCTACGACCTGATAATAATGGACCTGCAAATGCCGGGCATGGATGGTTTTGAAACTACAAAGGTTATTCGCCAAACAAACACGTGCACTCCTATTATTGCCCTCACTGCCGATGCCATGCCCGAAACTCATGCCAAGGCCCTTGCCGCCGGCATGTGCAACTACCTAACCAAGCCATTTGTACCCGATACGCTGTTTGAAAAAGTCGCAAATCATTACGTGGCCGTGGAGACGGAGGGATGAGAGAAGTAGGAAAAGTCGGGAAAGTCAGTAAAGAAGCTTCAAGAGGTTGAGATAATTGTAAGGTCAAGCAGTAGAGGAGTCCGAAAGTCGGTAAAGTCCGAAAAGTCAGTAAAGAAGCTACGTCGGGTTGAGATAATTGTAAAGGCCAGGCAGTATTGGTCATGTGTAAGATCTGTATAGCTATTTCAGGACGGGTCAGTGACGAATTTCGACGACACCAAAAAGTTTACAAAAGTTTACACAATTCAAAATGCAACCTATTATAAATCAATTATTTAGATAGAATTCTTCAAAGACAAGGTTTACATTTTTTGAATAATAAAGGCGCCGGGTCCATACACACACATCTTGCTGGCCGGAATAAATTACAACACAAACTCCATTATTCGGACTTCCCGACTTTTCCGACTTTTCCCGACTTAATTTGACCTTATCGCTTCAACAGGGTCAAGCTTAGCGGCAAAATAAGCAGGTATAATACCCGATAGCATCCCGATAATTACTGAATATGATATCCCGCGGGTTATGTTTTTAATATCAAGAACAATTTGTACGTCTGTACCGGCTTTTACGGCCGCCGCAACCGCCAAAACCATCCCGAGTCCGAATAACCCTCCCATCAAACACAATACGATTGATTCAATTAAAAATTGCAGCAAAATAAAGTAGTTTTTTGAGCCCAATGATTTTTGGATACCTATAATATTGGTACGCTCCTTAACAGACACAAACATAATATTGGCAATACCGAAACCGCCTACCAAAATTGAAAATATACCAATAAACCCGCCAACCTTTGTTAAAACGTTAAACACAATATCCAATTGATTTGAAAGTATGGTAGTTTTATTTAAGGCAAAGTTATCTTCATTATTGGGCCCTAAACGCCGTATGGAACGCATTAATCCCCGCACCTCGCTTTCAACCTCCAGATCGCTTAGGCCGTTTTTGCCGCGCACCACAATCTGGGGGTTATAATTGCCGTTTTGAACATCAATTACGTTTTTGGCAAAGTTTAAAGGCAATAAAATTTCCTTATCGTCTGATATGCCTAAAATATCGCTCCCTTCTTTTTTAAATATACCTATAACCGTAATGTTGCGACCCATTATCTTCAATTGTTTGCCTACAGCTCCGCCATCCGGAAAAAGGTCAGCAGCGATATCGTGCCCGATTACGGTAACCGGGCTGCCCGCACGCGATTCCATCTCGGTAAAATACCGGCCGTCTTCAAAATCAAAGTTCCAGGTTTTATCATGATCGTGCGATGTTGCGTCAATTTGTGCACCATCAACGGTGTGGCTTTGATATTTAACAATACGGTTATCAATGCTTATTTCGTACGATACTGCCAATGCGGTTTGACTGCGCCTTTGCAGCTCATCAAATTCGCGTAATTTGGGGGTCGGCCGCTGCAGGTATTTCCACCATGGCGAGTCCTCATTGTTTACCCACGGCCATTTTTGAATATAAATACTGTTGCTGCCCAGCTTGTTAACGCTTTTTTGCAGGTTATTTTTCAAGGTATCAACAGCCGAAAAAACAAATATAATGGTGAATATACCTATGGTAACTCCCAGCAGCGACAAAAATGTGCGGAGCTTATTTTGCCTCAAAGCATCAAAAGCAAACAAAAAGCTTTCCCTAAAAAGTTTTAAAAATATCATATCGTTTTATTTTTGTGATTCCACCGATTGGGGATGATTTCACCGATTATATATTTTGTGATTCCACCGATTTATAAGTGATTTCACCGATTATTAATTGATTTAGACGGCTGTGATGGTTATTACATATTGCCTGCTGACTTTTAGACGAAGGATATCCATTTAAGTTACATTATTTAAAACTAATATTAATAATTATTTGTATTGATAAGGCAAACGGCGCAGTCATTTTTACATAATCAGTGTAATCATTTTTAAAATCAGTGTAATCCAAAAAAATAAAATAATTTTCGTACATTTGCGCCCTTGAAAATTCATATATTTTTAGCATGAAATTATCTCAATTTAAATTTAACCTGCCTGAATCACTTATTGCACATACACCAGCCGGCACGCGCGACGAGGCCCGCTTAATGGTTTTACACCGCGAAACAGGCAAAATTGAGCACAAAATATTTAAAGACGTGCTGGATTATTTTGATGATAAGGATGTAATGATTCTTAACAATACCAAAGTATTCCCTGCGCGCATGTACGGTAATAAAGAAAAAACCGGCGCCACCATCGAAGTTTTTTTATTGCGCGAGCTAAATAAAGAACTCCGTTTGTGGGACGTATTGGTTGACCCTGCCCGTAAAATTCGTGTTGGCAACAAACTGTATTTTGGCGATGACGACCTTTTAATAGCCGAAGTTGTGGATAATACCACTTCGCGTGGTCGTACCATTCGCTTTTTATTTGATGGTACCGACGAAGAATTCCGCAAGAATGTGGAGATTTTAGGCGAAACACCGTTGCCAAAATACATTAAGCGCAAAGCTACCAGCGAAGATAAAGAGCGTTACCAAACCATTTTTGCAAAACATGAAGGCGCAGTTGCTGCTCCTACTGCAGGTTTGCACTTTAGCCGCGAGCTGATGAAACGCCTTGAACTAAAAGGCGTGGAGTTTGCCGAAGTTACCCTGCACGTTGGCCTGGGCACTTTCCGCCCGGTTGAGGTGGAGGACCTTACCAAGCACAAAATGGACTCGGAACAATTCATTATTGAGGAAAAACAGGCAAATATTGTAAACCGCGCTATCGAACGCAAAAAACAAATTTGTGCTGTTGGCACAACTTCAATGCGTGCCATCGAGTCGGCAGTATCGGCAAATAAAACGCTGAAATCGGCAAACGACTGGACCAGCAAGTTCATATTCCCGCCGTATGATTTCAGCATAGCCAGTTCGATGATTACCAATTTCCACACACCTGAATCAACTTTATTGATGATGGTTTGTGCATTTGGCGGTTATGAAAATGTGATGAATGCCTACGAAGTGGCGGTAAAAGAAAAATATCGTTTTTACAGCTATGGCGATGCCATGCTAATTATATAAATTTCGGATCCCGATAGCTATCGGGACGGATTTAGGAAGAAATGGAAGAATTAAGAGCCTCTTTAAAATTTAAAGGGGCTTTTTTATTTTTAATGATGATTGATTTATAGCTTTGGCTGATAATGACTGCAAACCCCAGGTTTTTTGCGATAATAGTTGCCGGCGGCTCGGGCACGCGTATGCAAACGGCTGTACCCAAACAATTTTTGCTGCTTGCCGGTAAACCGGTTTTAATGCACACCATCGAAGCTTTTCATGCTTCAGCAGCTAAACCGGAAATTATTTTGGTTCTGCCGGCCGATTATCATAGCTATTGGAAAGACTTGTGCACTAAATATAACTTTAAAGTGCCGCACCAGTTGATAACCGGCGGCGAAACGCGGTTCCATTCTGTAAAAAACGGTTTGGATTTAATTCCGGATACTTATGATGCTGTAATAGCAGTGCATGACGCTGTACGGCCATTGATTAGCCGCGAGATAATTGAAAATACTTACCAATATGCCGCGGAACATGGAAATGCCGTCACGGCCGTTAAAAGCAGGGATTCGATAAGATTGATGGAAGGCGAAAATTCAAGAAGTTTAGTACGAGACGATGTCTACCTGGTGCAAACGCCGCAAACCTTCCAATCGGCACAAATTAAAAAAGCGTACAAACAGGCTTACAGCATCAAATTTACCGATGATGCCAGCGTGGTTGAAGAAACGGGGGTGAAAATTAATTTATTTGAGGGCAGTCATCAGAATATTAAGATAACTTTCCCCGAAGATATTGCAATTGCCGAGGTGATTTTGGGGAAAGTTCATAGTTGATAGTTCATGGTTCATAGCCGGAATGTCTCCTTGCTACCATGAACTATGAACCATCAACCATGAACTATAAAAAATTATGCCCTCCGTATAATACCTAAAAGTATAGCAATTACTGCAATTACTAAAAGGATGTGAATAAGGCCGCCACCCACCGGGTAAACGAAAAATCCGAAGATCCAGCCAATTACCAGGATTACTGCGATTAAATAAAGTAAGCTTCTCATTTTTGTAAAGTTTTAGTTGATAAATATTATTGCATCCATACCAAAACCATTCCAAAAAGCGTTGCAAATAAAAAAACCCTGTTAAACAGGGTTTTTTATAAGTTACAAGCATTTTAGTACTCGTCTTCGTTAAAAAAGAAGTCATCCTTTGTAGGGTAATCAGGC
>JBDUDE010000245.1:0-8910 GCA_040003105.1 Mucilaginibacter sp.
TATAATGCAACAAGGAACAGTAAAATTTTTTAATGAGACAAAAGGCTTCGGATTTATTACACCCAGCAATGGTGGAAGCGAGATTTTTGTTCATTCCAGCGGTCTGATTGACAACGTTCGCGAGAACAGTGTTGTTAACTTTGATGTTGAAGAGGGCCGTAAAGGACCTAACGCAGTAAACGTACAAATAGCTTAACACCTATAAAAATTATTGTGGGCATTCTCCTTAACGGGAGGATGCTTTTTTTTTACTTTAAATCCTAATCTGCACTTACATTTGTTGTTGCAGAAAGGGCTGATCATGAAAATGGAAAAAGAACTGAAGAACGAAGACCTTAAAATAGAATTACGGACCCTCACCAAGGACGATTACCTGGGCTTGAAAGCCTCGATGATAGAAGCCTACTCAGAATGGGAGGGCGCATCCTATTGGGGCGAAACGCATATTACGCAACTTGTTAATATATTTCCTGAAGGACAGATCTGCATTTTGGTTAATGGTGCAATTGCCGGCTGCGCCCTCTCGCTGATTGTGGATTACGACGATTTTGGCGATAATCATACCTACGCCCAAATAACGGGCAACTATACCTTTTCGACGCACGATGAAGACGGGGATGTATTGTATGGCATTGATTTTTTTGTACACCCCGACCACCGGGGCATGCGTATAGGCAGAAGATTATATGATGCGCGGAAAGAGATTTGTGAACGGCATAACCTGCGGGCAATAATTGCCGGGGGGCGTATCCCTAAATATAAGGATTATGCGGATAAGCTTACGCCTAAAGCCTACCTTGAAAAAGTAAAAGGTAAAGAAATCCATGACCCTACGTTATCATTTCAATTGGCCAATGACTTTCACGTACGGAAGATATTAAAAGGCTATTTACCGGGAGACACGCAATCGCTGGAATATGCCTCATTGCTGGAATGGAACAATATTTATTACAACGAAGAAGCGGCACATATCAACTCAAAAAAATCTATTATCCGGTTAGGGTTGGTACAATGGCAAATGCGGCCCTTCGAGAACATGGAGTCGTTGTGCGAGCAAATCGAGTTTTTTGTCGATGTGATCAGCGACTATCAAAGTGATTTTGTCTTATTTCCGGAGCTGTTTAATGCACCGCTGATGACGGCCTATAATCACTTAAGCGGAGCTGCCGCAATGCGCGAAATAGCCAATTTTACTATCCCGCTGCGCGACAAATTTATAGAGTACGCTATTAGTTACAACATAAATATTATAACGGGTAGTATGCCTTACCTGGAAAACGGGGTGCTGCAAAATGTGGGCTATCTTTGCCGCAGGGACGGGTCTTACGAGATGTACCGGAAAATTCACCTAACGCCGGCGGAACAAAGCGCATGGGGAATGGTTGGCGGAAATGAAATTGCTACCTATGACACAGATTGCGGTAAAATAGGGATATTGATTTGTTACGATGTGGAATTTCCGGAACTGCCCCGCCTTTTGGCAGAACAAGGGATGCAAATTCTGTTTGTCCCTTTTATGACCGACACCCAAAATGGCTATACCCGCGTTAGGAGTTGCGCCCAGGCCCGGGCTATTGAAAATGAGTGTTATGTAGCCATAGCCGGCAGCGTAGGTAACTTGCCAAAAGTGCATAACATGGATATACAATATGCGCAGTCGGCAGTTTTTACCCCTTCGGACTTTTCCTTCCCAACTAACGGAATCAAAGCGGAAGCTACACCTAATACTGAAACAACCCTGATTGCCGATGTTGATGTAGATTTATTAAAGGAGCTGCATAATTTCGGTGCAGTCAGAAACCTGAAAGACAGGAGACTGGACATTTATAAAATAGTAAACAAAAGCAAGAAATAGCATAATATTGCGTAACAAAATCTTCGGCTGAAACTTTTGTTACGCCATATATGGGATAAAAAACTTTTCTTTAATGCACCATTACCCTCGTTGATATTAAGCCTGATGCCCCGGTAAGCCTTAAGGATGGCAGCATTATCTGCATTATTGCCGTGCACGATTGTTTCAATTCACCTTTTATTTGCCAGGTCAGTATTCAATTTTAAAAGCAGCGGCTTGTGCCAGGCCATTATTGGTTTGCAGATCAGCCGGGATGGTTATCTTTATGCTGTCGCCGTTAACAACCCACTTCAATTTTTTGCTGATGCCAAGCAAACTGATCTTTTTTATCTTTTTAATGCCCTTTAAGTGAAATGAAACAGCCGGAGGCAGTAACACTTTGTCTTTATCGGATAGCACAAATGCATAAATAGCATGGGATTTTTTTGACTCGGTATAGTAAGTATTTGCTTCAGAATAAGGCGTAACGGCGGTGCTGTTGTATATTCCCTCGCCATTTATTTTTATCCAGGCGCCGATCTGCTTTAGCCGTTCATAAGCTACGGGGTCCCAGTCACCATCAGGCCCGGGGCCAATATTCATCAATAAATTGCCGCCGCGCGAAACTATCTTCACTAATAAAGATATGATCTGGCTGGCCGATTTGTAACGGTCTCCGGGCACATAACTCCATGAGTTTCCCATGGTAATGCAGCTTTCCCAGGGGTGATCTAACGGCCTGTCCGGAACTTGCTGCTCGGGCGTGGTGTAATTTTCATATTGCCCGGTAACGGTGCGGTCAACTACTATCAATCCCGGCTGTTTGGTGCGCGCCATAGCAGCAATTCGCGGCATATCAATATCTTGGTTGTGGGTTATCGTTTTTTGCCATTCAACAGCTGTATCAATGGTGCTTTTAGGCCGTACCCACCCGCCATCAAGCCATAAAATATCAACATTGCCATAACCGGTCATCAATTCGCCTATTTGGTTATACGTGAAGTCTTTAAATTTTTGCCAGCGCTCCGGGTATTTAGCCGGGTCATAATTTACATTCCTGTCTTTCGGCGGAAAATATGGCCACCAGTAATACTCTGAGTGCCAATCGGGTTTTGAAAAATAAGCGCCGATCATAAAATTTTCTTTTCTGAAAGCATTAAATATTTCCGCGGTTACATTTTTTTTGGGATTTGATGAAAAAGGAGTTAGGGTGCTGGTTACCTTGTAGTCGGTTTGCTTGGTGTCGAACATGCAAAAGCCATCATGGTGTTTGGTGGTAAAAACCACGTACTTCATTCCTGCATCCTTAGCGGCATTTACCCATTTTTCGGGGTCAAACTTTGTTGGGTTGAAAGTAGTTTGTAAATTTTCGTAAGCTTTTTTGTACCCGTTATAATCACCTCCATATGGTCCTTTCCGCTGCGTCCATCCTTCATCCTCCGGGCAAATACTCCAGCTTTCCACAACTCCCCATTGGCTGTATGTACCCCAATGCATAAATAAACCAAATTTAAGGTCCTGCCACTTCTCAAGCTTTTGCTTTACCAGTGTGTCATCGGGGGCCACGTAAGTTTTCGACATTTGATGCTGCTGTGCCAATAGTGTATATACACACAGCAGGGATCCAAAAAGAAAAAGGAGTTTTTTCATTGATTTGAAGTAAGCGATGGGTGATTAAATATTGTTATAATTTTATTGCTTTAAAAAATTTAAATAGCCGTTAGTGTATTTAAAACACGTTTTGATATGGTATAAAAAAAGCCCCGTATAAAGTTTTTGACAATTTTTTTAATGAATTCTATTTGCCATTAGTGATTCATGTTCTAAAGGTACTTTTAAAGTTAACAACAGGCAAAAAATGTATTTTCGAGACTAATATGACAATTTTTTTTGTCGATTTGCCTACACACCATGTAATATTTTTTTAATTAATGCGATTTTTGCTTTAATTTATTGTAAATTTTAAAATAAATATTTGTTTTTGTTACAAAGTCGTTAAATTGCAGCAGGATTATTGTTTTTTGAATATTTAAAGGGCGAATTCTTGAAAACTGCAAACAAGGCGGAGGTTTCTATGATTTTAATGCTTCAGCACGCGTTTGGTGGGATAAGAAATGAAATTCATGAAAATATTGTTAAAACCCAGCCTGTTTGTTTTAAGTTTAATGATTTGCGGAGCCGTAAATGCCCAGTACACGGGTATCAGCAATAATTATAAAGACGAAACCGGGTTGCCAAAATTGAATATTGAGCGAAGCATGATCTACTCGCCCGGGAAAGACTGGCTATACAATCACCACGCTGCTATTATAGAATTTAAGGGCAAACTTGTTGCCACATGGTCAAACGGGCTTATTGATGAAGATTCATCCGGCCAGCGTGTGGTTTTTTCGGTTTCAACGGATTTTAAACATTGGTCGGCCCCCTGTGTGTTAGCCGGGCCTTCAAAAACTGCAAATGGTATGCCGGATATACTTACCGCAGCGGGTTTGTATAAATTTAACGATACTTTGGTTGCTTATTATGGGGAATATGAAAAAGATCGTACACATACCCGTTTGTGGGCAAAAATAAGTACCGATGCCGAACATTGGAGCGGGCCGATAGATATGCATATCCCGCTGATACCAAATCACGGGCCACAAGCAATTAAAAATGGCAGGCTTATCATTAGCGGTAATTTTAGCTTCCCTTATACTGACAACCATTCAGGGCTGTCGGGTTGGAAGATGAGTAGTTTTTATCCTGATTCATTATATACCCAGGATAACTCAGCTACATTTTACAGGCCGGCAGAAAAATTGGGTTTGCCGCCACTTTGTGAGGGTTCATTTTTTCAGACGGATGATAATACGATACGCATGCTTTTAAGGGTAACTGGAAAAGGATGGAAAGGAAAGCTTTGGCTAACAGAAAGTAAAGACGATGGCGCCCATTGGTCGAAGCCGGCTGAAACTAAGTTTAGCGACAACGACAGTAAGTTTCATTTCGGACGCTTGCCCGATAAGCGTTTTTATTATGTCGGCATTCCTGATACACTGCACCATTATAACAGGGCGCCATTGGTTTTGGCGCTTTCAGACGACGGTAAATATTTTAATAAACAATATATAATTGCGGGCGATTCTTACAAATTAAAAAAGCAAGGTTTATGGAAAGGCGGCCAATATGGTTACCCGCATACTACGATATGGAAAGGTTACATGTATGTGATCGTCTCAAGGCAAAAGGAAGCTATTGAGGTGATTCGTTTTAAGTTAGATCAATTATAGCGTGCAAGCCCCAATTTCAATTTGTAATATTTTCTTTACACTAAGTGTGTTATATTACAGGTTAAAAAGAAAAGCCCTCAGAAATTAAACTGAAGGCTTCTATAAAAATTTCTTGAACATTTTTACGCTATAACACAATGTGATTTTTAAGAAGACGGCAGGAGAGAATTACTCCCCTGCTTCCTACTCAATTTGAGTATCAGGATATGCAGGTTTATTTGTCCGGAAATACATGCGTGTCCAGGTCGTCTTGTCCGCCAATATCACATCGTCAAAAATAATCTTCTCAAAAAAAAATCGGGTTCATTTCAAAATATGCTGATAGCATTCCATTTTAACTTTAATTACTTATTGTCTTCGTGAATACGAACAATAAAAATGCCAGCCCTGTTCCGGGCTGGCATTTTACACTGTTTTATGAAACCTCGTAATGTACTATTATTACCAGGTTTTTAAGCATGGCATCGGTTAACCGTGCATTTGCTACCGGGTTTTTTATTAACCAGTTACCCGGGCTACTGTTATAAGTCATTGACACGCTTAGCAAGCTCCCATAAATACCGGTTGCCGTAAGGTTAATGGCAGTTGGCGCAGTTGGTGCCGGTGTTACCTTTAACCCGTTTATCGGAATTTTGGTACTATCGGCCACCAGTTCAATCGTTTTTATTTTTATAGTTCTGCCCTGGGTAAACAACGGGAATGCTGTTTGATCTAAATTTAGTGTCAGTACCTGGTCGTCTGTAGCATTTACCGGGTTTAAAAACCTGTACCATTCTGTCGGCAAATCATTTTTGGCACTAAAAACGCGCATCAGGCCCTTATCTTTTGTCGAAACCAGCATTTGGTTTATCCTGGCAGTCAAATTGGTTTTTGCGCTGGTTTTTAACAAGTCTCCTCCGTCGCGCGCGGTATATTTAAGGTGGATGATTACATCAGAAATAGTGTTATAATCAAACTGCCTTACAGCTGCTGGCAATTCCAGGTGCCACAAGCTTATGGCGCCCGAGCCTTCAAATGGGAGGTATCGTTCGTCCCTGAAATTGAGCTCGAACAAGCCTGAGTCATTCTGTGCACTGCTGGTAGCAATTGACTGCAGAGCCCCGATAGCATCTCTGAACCTGGGGTCGTCGGCGGGTAACCCATTGGCTATTTTACGCGGATATTGCGCCGGATCGCCTGGTGCAAGCGCACTTGTACGCACCGAGTTATTGGTCAAGGTTAGCTTGCAGCTAACTGTAGTATACGGCCCGGTTATACAAGGGATGGTAAGTGAAACCGATTTGATGCGACGCATGTAATGGCCGGGATAATCCATGTCAAACAGTTCCTCTGGCAAATTCACCCAGCACTCGCCGGTTGTCTTCAGTTTTAACAGGGCCACCGGGTCAAGTTGCGACAAAGATATCGGCTTGGTTAGTTCCAGTTCGCGCTTGTTCTGCTCGTAGTAGGCCATTTCCATGTTCTTCAAATCATACGAGAGTTGTTCGCCTGCAAGTAAACCTTTTTTCAGGCTGTCCCAGTAACCAAAATTGATATAGGCGGAATCGCCCAGCCCAAGTTCATGACGGAAACAACGTTCTGTTTGCTTAGCGATATCATAGGCCAACTGGTAGCTTTTGAAATAAGTGTTGGAAACCTGCGTAATCATCCAGTTAAACAATTCTTCATTCGTGAACTTGCTGTGCATAAAGTCAGCTGTTTCATGTGCCTGGTCTATCTGTAACTGCTGGTTAGAAACATCCCGCGTGGTTATTTCCAGGCGTATCTGCGCGCCCTCTATCTGCTTCTGAGTTTGCTCAAGCTCCTTGTTGGCCAGATCCACCTGGAATTGCCATTCTTCACTGCGACGGTCATAACCGGATTGTGTACTTATAATGGAGGCCAGTTTGTCTGATGCTGTTGCGATAGACGACAGGGTTTTAACAGCTGCATCTGCGGCATCGAAAAGAGTTTGCCCACCTGAGCCGGCAGTACCGTGGGGTGTTCCTCCAAAACCGGATATTCCCAATATAAAGTCAGGAATAAAACGCAACCCTCCTGCTAATACATAACCTGCTGCGATGCCCGCTTCCGCACCAAATGAAAATCCATTCAAATCCAATGCACGATGTTCTCCATCAGACAATCCGTTTTTGAGCAAGCCTGAGTAATATTGCCGGCGAATAGTAACTAATTCTTTTTGTTTACTTAAATTGTCTATTGCTATCTGCGCATCTTGTATTTGTTTTTGCTTCAGCAACAGTACGGCATCAGACATTTTTATTTCCTGGCCGGAACGCAGCAGGGACATTCCTTCTGCATCCTTCTTTTCCAGTACCGACAGCATCAATGAGCCCAATGATTTTACTTCGTTGCAAAGTTCCGTTGCCTTTTGCATCATCACCATAAACCTGTAAAAGGGTAAAGGCGCGTTCATATCATTTAGTATACTGCCTATATCAAGCCCCGCCGCCGCCGCGCGTATCAGCATACCGGGATCAATTGCGGGTGCAAAAAGTGACAACGGCGCGGTTGTACCATCAATATTCATACAATGCCTTATCTTAAACAGCCTGTCAGCAACAGTATCCCAATAGCCGGTCGGGCCAGCCATACGCTCATTCATCGGGGTACAAAAATATAGACTTTGCAACGCAGGTAAGCCGGAACCTGTTGGAGGGGTGCCGGTATATCCCTTTATGCTATTCAAAGGCAGCAGGTTCTCTACATTTACCAACGCGTCAGACATGGCATCCAGTTTTTGCTCCAGCTGGTAATAATTATCAACAGCTGCTTTAGCTACAGATGGAATAACCTCTGGCTTTGGGCCGAGTATTTCAGCTGCTAATATGTAAAGTTGTGTTGCCTCGTTTACCGATTCCATTGTATGCTGGCCAAACAGGTAATCGCCATGGCGGATCAGGTGACTGACATACTTCATCACGGCTACTTTTTGATACGCCACAGTTCGGTATTCAGCTATAAAATGTGGCTGAAAAGGATTGTTGCGCCAGTCGGTTACATCCTGCAACAAGTCAGTTGCCCCGCCATTAATGCCCTTTAATACGTTATCAATACGCTCTTTTATATAATCCTGGCTGGTAGTTTCAAAAAAAGGCTTGGTGTTCCAGAATTTATTAGGCGAACTGTAACTGGAAGTATCCATTGGGTTGAATATATATTTGTACCAACGGTCGGCATCATCAAATTGCTGGTTCTGGCTCAAACGCTCGGCAACCATCAGCGGCGCATGGAAGAACAGTTCCCAGTTGTAAAGGCCATAACCCGATTGCATGCTGAAGTCAACATCATCGGTCGGCAAACCTGAATCAGACGGGCCACGATAAATAACAATCTTGTTGCCTGCAATAATATCGCTGTAATAACTTGCAAAATCGAATTTATCTGTAGCCATGTCAAAAACGGCATCCCCTTTTAATTGTGTACCCCGGTCCATTAACCCGTCAACGCCCGTAATAAACAACCGCTGCATAAAATAATCTACTAAGGGATGAAAGAAATTAAAGAAGCGCTTATAAAGATTGTTGGTGCCAGCCGGGGCAGCCGGAAAAGAGAAAATGAAACCTTTAGTATCTAAAAGATTAAGAAATTTGCTTATATAATCGTCATAAGTTATTTCGTTATTTAAATTGTCAGAATATTCATGTCTAAGATAATAGGTGCGATGCTGATCGTGATAAAAAGAAGGCAAAAGCGGGTTCGACGTAATAGTTATTAAACGATCTGCCGGTAATACTCCCCCCTGGAGCAATAGGCCAAGGTAAACAAAGAAGTTGCTGCGGTCATCTATACCCATTTGCATGG
>JBDUDE010000402.1:0-2662 GCA_040003105.1 Mucilaginibacter sp.
CCATCTTCACCCGGCTGGGCAAAACGCGGTGTTTGCAGGGTAGGCGTTTTAAAGTGCCAGTTGCCCAGGCCGCCACGGCCGCCATCGGTCAATATTTTTGTTTCGCCGTCGGTGGTTATTTCAAAAAGGGTTTCGCCGGTCTCCGCATTTTTTGCGATGGTGCCCAGTGGCACCTCTAATATCTCGTCCATGCCGGTTTTGCCGCTTTTTAGCGAGCTGCCACCTGCGCCGCCGTCGCCGGCAATAACGTGTTTACGAAATTTAAGGTGTAAAAGTGTCCACAACTGGGCGTTGCCTTTAACAATAACATGTCCGCCCCTGCCGCCATCGCCGCCGTCCGGACCGCCTTTGGCTGTAAACTTATCCCGGTGCAAATGAGATGAACCCGCCCCTCCGTGGCCGCTGCGGCAACAGATTTTCACATAATCAACAAAATTTGAACCTTGAGACATTTTTTGAGTCAGTAAAGTCCGGAAAGTCAGTAAAGACCGGAAGTTTATTAATTGTAAAATATAGAACTACAATGTCCTTTAAATGTTCCCCTGCTTTCGGTCTTTACTGACTTTCCGACTCTCGGACTTTTTAGTATGAAGCAATAATGCTGCCTATTGTGTCAAATATTTCATTGACAGAACCGATGCCATTTATGCTTTTATATTTATTTTGAGCTTTATAAAAACCTGCAACAGGTGCAGTTTTATCGTTATATTCTTTTATTCGCTTGCGGATAACCTCCGGGTTCGCGTCATCAGGGCGACCTGAATCTTTGCCGCGCAATAATAAGCGGTGTTCCAGTTCGTCATCATTAACCTCCAGGGCAACCATGCCCGATATTGGCGCGTTTTTGCTTGCAAGTAATTCGTCTAAAGCTTCGGCCTGTGCCACTGTACGAGGAAAGCCGTCAAAAATAAATCCTTTAGCATCCTTGTTGGCATCCAGTTTATGGCTAATCATGCCTATAACTACGGCATCTGGCACCAATTTGCCGTCGTCCATCAGTTTTTTCGCTTCTAAACCAAGTTCAGTTCCCTGTGCAATTTCTCCCCTCAAAAGGTCGCCAGTTGAAAGGTGAATCAGGCCATATTTCTCTATAAGTTTTTGTGATTGAGTCCCTTTTCCAGCTCCGGGAGGACCAAACAATACCAGGTTCAGCATGCTTCTATCAAATTAAAAGCCTTTCGGTACTATACAGAAAGGCTTAATATTAGTCTTGAGTCGAGAGCCTTAAGTCCTTAGTCCCGCAAGTTCGAAAAATCTCTTATGACTTTAGACTCAGGACTGAAGACTTTTGACTTCTCCAATGTGCACTTGAAGGGAGTCGAACCCCTAACCTCCTGATCCGTAGTCAGGTGCTCTATCCAATTGAGCTACAAGTGCTTTTTCAAACGGACTGCAAAGATAGAATTTCTTTTCAATCCGCTGTAATTTTTTTCAAATTACTTTACAGCAGCGTCTATTGCTTCAAAATTTGGCAAGTCGCCTGCCGACTCAAGCACCTCGGCATAAACTATGTTTTGCTCCTCGTCAATAACAAAAGCAGCGCGTTTTGAAACGCCTTTCATATCGAACGACCATTCTTTATATAATGCTCCATATAACTCCGATACCTCTTTGTTAAAGTCGGACAGCAAATCAAACTGTAAATTATTCTCTTCCTTAAACTTAGCCAGTGTAAAAAGCGAATCGACAGAAATACCAAACACAACGGCATTTAAGCCTTCATAGTAACCAAAGTTATCACGCGTTGTGCACAGCTGCACCGTGCAAACGCTGGTGAAGGCTAAAGGGAAAAAGTGGAGTATTACCTTTTTGCCTTTAAAGCCAGATAGCGAAACTTGCTTTTTTTCGGTGTTGAACAAAGTGAACTGCGGTGCAGCCGAGCCTGGTTGTAATGACATAGGTGTATTTTTTATGCAAAGGAATGATAAATATTTAAATGCACCAGCCACGACCACCGAATTTACGAGTGATTGACAATTTATTTGCATAACTAATCATTTAGTTATAGTTTTAAAAAAACAAATCACATATTATGTTTAAAAATTACCTGAAAACTGCGTTCCGCAGCCTGCTAAAAAATAAAGGCTTTACCGCTATAAATATATTGGGGCTGGCTTTGGGCCTAACCACCTGCCTGCTTATTGTATTTTACGTATTTGACGAATTAAGTTACGACCGCTACAATATTAAACACGACAGGATATACCGGGTAAATACCGACTTGAAAGCCGGCAGTAATGAAACATCGTTTGCTATAACAGCACCCCCGGTAGCCGACGCGCTGGTAAAGGAATTCCCGGAGGTTGAACGCTCCATGCGGATAGGCCAGGGCGTAAACATTCGTTTTAAGAAAGGTAACCAGGTGATAGACGAAAAAAAAGCATTTTATTGTGATAACGCGGTCCTCGGAATTTTTACTTTACCGCTGTTGCGCGGAGATGCCAATACAGCTTTGAAAGACGCTAATTCCATGGTGATTAGCAAAGAGATTGCCCTTAAATATTTTAACAGTACTAATGTGATAGGTAAAGTTATGCTGCTGGTTGCCGACAGCAGCCTGCACAAAATAACCGGGGTTATGGATAACATGCCCACGCAATCGCATTTCAACGCGGATATACTGATTGGCATGCGCCCTAATACAGACCACAGCTGGGCGCAT
>JBDUDE010000154.1:0-8896 GCA_040003105.1 Mucilaginibacter sp.
CCTTAAACAATGCTGTATCGAAAATGAAATTAATATCGAGGTAAAGGATAACACAATTATCATCAGTCCCGTTGACAACCAAAAGCGAAAAGGCTGGGCCGAAGCTTTTAAAGAAATGGCAAAAAACGGTGACGACAAACCAGTTATTCCGGATGTTTTTGAAGATGAAAACCTGGACGACTGGACATGGTAATAAATCAATATGATGTTTATTGGGTTAACCTCGACCCAACTAAGGGAAGCGAGGTTAGCAAAACAAGGCCATGTGTCATAATCTCGCCCGACGACATGAACCTTTATATCCAAACTGTAATAATTGCGCCCTTAACTCACACTATCAAACACAACCCTTCGAGGGTTTTATGCGAAGTGACTGGGCAAAAAGGTTCCGTTACGTTAGACCAACTGAGAACAATAGATAAGTCGAGACTTGGAAATCGATTAGGCAACCTGGGTTCACAGGAAATTGCGGATATCAAGTACATAATAAATCAAATGCTCTGTTAATTCATAAAAAAATCCGGGCCGGCATTACGCCAACCGGGATTTTTCACTATTAACCGCGTTAACAAGCTTTCAGCACTTTGCTGTTGGCCGGTAACTCAGTAAGTTTAATAACCGGCACTTCGGGTTTCTTTTCTTTGATTGCGCTACGATATTTATCAAGGTTGATGAGCAGTACACTGAATAAAATGATTGCCAGCCCGCCTATTTGCAGCACTGAGATATGTTCGCCGGCGAAAAGCATCCCCAGTAACAGTGCGATAACCGGGTTTACATATGAGTGTGTGCTTACCTGTGTAACCGGGCGTACCTGCAGCAGCCATATGTATGCGCTGAACGCACCGATAGAGCCGAATATTATTAAATAAAATAAAGCCATCCATGCCTGTGTTGGTACGTGTTGAATGTTAAAGCTGCTAACCTCGTGGTGGGCAAAAGCGGCGGGCACAAAGGCAAGGCCGGCAATAATCATTTGCCAGGCTGTATTTAAACGGGCTGGACTACTGCTGCCTTTCCTTTTTGAAAATAATGAACCCGCCGACCATGCAACTGTTCCAAGCAATAGTAAGCCAACGCCGAAAAGCATTGAAGGATTGTAATTGCCGCCAAGGGCTTTACTTAACTGCTCACCAAATAATAACATAACACCCGCAAAACCAACAAGCACCCCTAAAATAACGGCCTTGTTTTTAAAATTGGTGCGGTAGTTAACTTTGTCCATCAAAACAAACCATATAGGGCTTGCCGAAACCAATATGGCAACCATGGCGCTGGGTAAAGTTTGCTCAACCCAAATTACAATGCCTGTTGCCATAAACAGGGTAAGCAAACCGCTGATGCCTGAGTTGATGACGTCGCGTTTCACCCAAATTTTATCGCCTTTAAAGGCGCTGTAACCGAGCAATAATAAGCCGGCAGTGGTAAAACGGATTGCTCCCATCAACATGGGCGGGAAACCGCCTACGGCCATTTTTATAAAAAAGTAAGTCGAGCCCCATACGATATAAACTGTAGCGAATGCCATTATAACCAATAATGCAGGCGCTTTTTGCTGAATTGTTTTCATGATTGTTGATTTTTATTTAATAGTGAATCTATACTCCATTGATAATTTGGCAGGCTTGCCAGTAGCAAACTTGCCGCGCTAACTGTAAAAACTGAATAGCCCAAAGGCGATTCTATCCCAAAAGATATAGCCATTGAAAGGCCGAAGGCAAGGGCCAGTAAACCACTGCCTATTGCAGCAACCCTTGTAAAAAAACCGGTTAGCAGCATCAACCCGAATATCCCCTCGCCTAAAGTGGCAATCACCGCGAAAATGGGTATCAACCCCGATGGCAAAAAGGCCATTGTTTGGCGGGCGTAATCCATAAAGTGAGCCCAGTCGCCCCAGCCTACGTGGGGCTGGCCGTGCTTGCCAATGATACCCAGGCGGTCGGCAACTTCCCACAGGTAGCTGATAGCCAGGCAGGCCCTTAAGTACACTGATGAATATTTTTTGATGAACTGCATATTATTTTTGTTTGCTGATGTAAAATTAATACACAATTGGACTATCTTTATAGTCCAGAAAATACAAATAAGGTAGTCCAGTATGCAATTCCCGAATGGCCTCATTATCATCGATAAAAATTCGCATGTACCCGTTTATTTGCAGATAGCAAACGGTATTATCAGCCACATAAGGCGGGGAACTTTGAAACCAGCATCGGCGTTGCCGGGCAGCAGGATACTGGCTGCCGATTTGCAGGTGCACCGAAAAACGGTGGTAGCCGCTTACGACGAATTATATGCCCAAAGCTGGGTCGACGCCTACCCGCGCAAGGGTATTTTTGTTGCCAAAAACCTGCCCGATGTATCGCCGAGGAAAATAAAAGATGAATTGCAGCCGTACTCATACCCGGATAAGACATTTTTTGAAGTACCTGTTAACCCTACCCCGTTCGCACAGCCTTTCGAAAAAAAGCCGGAGCGTAACCTGGCTTTTGACGATGGCTTCCCGGATACACGTTTGGCCCCCCTCGAACTGATGGTAAGAGAGTACCGCCGCTTTGCCCGGTATCATTTCACCTCGAAATATTTATTATACGGCCCGGAACAGGGTTCGGAAAATTTGCGAAACGAGTTGGCCCGCTTTTTTGGCGAAACACGAGGCCTGCAGGTTAAACCCGAAAATATTTTGGTAACCAAAGGTGTGCAAATGGCCCTGTATCTTATCGGGAAGGTATTAATCAGTAAAAACGATATCGTAATCGCAGGCGACCCTGGTTATACTGTCGCCAGCGAGATTTTTGAACTGGCCGGCGCCAAAGTACAGTCGGTGCCAGTTGACGAAGACGGCATTAATGTGGATGCTATAGACGACATCTGCAAAAAGAAAAAAGTAAGGCTGGTTTATGTGATCCCGCATCACCATAGCCCCACAACCGTAACCCTTAGCGCCGAGCGGCGCATGCAATTGCTCGAACTGGCACGGAAACATAAATTTGCCATTGTTGAGGACGATTATGACTTTGATTTTCATTACGCCAGCAGCCCAATATTGCCGCTGGCCAGTGTGGATTATTATGGCACCGTAATTTATGTGGGGTCGTTTTCAAAAACCATAGCGCCCGGTATCCGCATAGGTTTTATGATAGCGCCACAAAATTTAATTGTACAGGCTACCCGTTTCCGCAAACTGATTGACCGGCAGGGTGAACAGCTGATAGAAGAAGCGATGGCCACCCTGATAAAAAATGGGGATATCAGCCGTCACCTTAAAAAAGCTAACAAAATTTACCATGAGCGTCGGGATATATTGTGCCGATTGCTGCAGGAAAAATTAGGCGAATATGTAAAATTCAAAATTCCGGACGGCGGATTTGCTATCTGGATGGAGTATTTAAACGGCGTAAAACCCGCAGAAGTAGCCGCAAAAGCAGCAACAATGGGGCTAACGATTAGCGACGGTACCGATTATTTTCACGACCCGGGCTATCTGCATAATCACGTAAGGATTGGCTTTGCATCGTTAAATCCAAAGGAGTTGGAACACGCGGTTGATATATTGAAAAAAGCAATTATTGCACTGGGCAATCGCGCTTAACACACGTTCCATTTTTTCACGCGCGGAACACCCGGAACGCCGTTAAACACGCTGATTATCAAACGTTTTAATTTTTACGATAAGTGTAAGTGATAGAAAACAGATATTTTTGGGACGTGTTGGCGTGACCTTTGGGTGCTGAAAATGATAAATGACCTGGCAGTAATATAAAATATGCATGTGTTGCGAACGACAGGCATATTCCTCCAATTTGCAAATTTCAGACCGGGGCGCGTTCCGTTTTTTCACTCACGGAACACCCGGAACGCCATGAAACATGCTAATTATCAGATATTTAGATATATTAATAAATACAAGTCACTGATAATCAATTGATATAAAATCGATATTTAACGGCATTGCCCAAACAGCGGCAATTCATCAGCACACGTAACACGCTTGCGCGAAAAATGCAGAATATAATTTCCTTTTTTTGCCTAATCAACCAACCGGGGTTTCAGGGTATTTAAATATACCAATGCCACGGTATTGCCTAAAACCCATATCGCGTTAAATTTGAAAGTGCTTTAATTTATATCAAGTCATATCTGAAAATCAGGTTGATTTAGGTAGATTAGGTGAATTTAACCAAAAACCGGGATGCAAAAAAAAGTATAAAAAAGGCACTAAAATATATCTGGATTATACCTGTACTGTTACTGGCCAATCTTTCAAAAGCTCAGGACGCAGGCAACGACTCCTTAGCTGCTGCCACGCTATTTAGCCAGGCCAAATCGCTTTTCCTTTCCGACCGTACAACTGCGCTGTCTAAATCATTAGCCGGGCTCGAAATTGCTGAAAAGATAAACAACAAAACGCTGCAGGGTAATTTTAACAATGTTATAGGGCTCATTTACACTTACCAAAGTAAATACGATGTTGCGGCTAAATATTTTGCAAAGGCTAAGGAATTTGCAATTCAGGTAAAAGACAAACTGCTGTTGTCGAAAGTCTACAACAACCTTGGCTTGAACTATATGCAGGAAGGAAAACAATTAGAGGCCATCCAGCAGTCTTTTAACGCCATTAAGGTATTGGAAGAGCTTGGAAACACTGCCAGCCTGGGCGATACCTATGCTAATATCAGCAATTCATACATCAGGCTAAACCTTTACGGCAAGGCCCTTGCCTATGCCGACTCCGCGCTGAAGTATTTTAAACGGATAAACAAGCTTTCGGGCATGGCAAATATTTACAACAACTATGGTTTCATTTATTCCGATACAAAACAAATCCCGAAAGCGCTGGACTATTTTGCAAAATCTTTAAAAATAAAGGAGCAAATGAACGACCAGGACGGGCAGGCAAATACGCTTGTTAACATAGGTACCGCATATTACGACCTTAAAGACTATAGCAAAGCAAAGGAGTTATTCAAAAAAGCGGAGGTTTTATTCAAACTTGCCAACGACCCCAAAGGGATTGCCGAAGTACAAACCAATATGGCAAATTTAAAAACCGCCACGAAGGACAGTACCGCACTCAACGATTCGAAGAAGACCTATGAATACGCGAAAAAAAATACGACAAACGAACAGCAAAGGGACATTGCCCTGGTAGTTTCGAGGAATTACCGGAATATTAAAGACTACGAAAACAGCCTTAAATATTACAGGATATATGACAGTTTGAAGGATGTTACCATCAATGAATCGATGCTCAAGCAAATTGCGACATTGGAAGCAACTTATCAGAACGAAAAAAAGCAGCAACAGATAAAGCTTTTGAGCAAGCAAAATACCATACAGCAGTTGCAGATCAACAAAAAAAACCTCACCATTTATATTATTGCCATAGCGTTCCTGTTATCGGCTGTTATAGTTTACCAGGTATACAGCCGCAATAAGATAAAACAGGCGACCAAACTGCAGGCCGCCATAATCCACCAGCAAAACCTGGCGGCAAAGGGGATAGTTGAAGCCGAAGAACGGGAACGCAAGCGCATTGCCGGGGATTTGCACGATGGCGTGGGCCAGCTGTTTTCGGCAGTTAAATTAAACCTGGGGGTTTTGGTAGATAAATACGTGGTAAAACAGGACGCTGCAGCGGTGCTCTCTGAAAAAACTATGGCCATGGTTGATGAAAGTTGTGCAGAAGTACGTTCAATTGCCCACCAGATGATGCCTAACGCGCTGATAAAAAGCGGGCTGGTGTCGGCCTTACGCGATTTCATTAACAAGATACAGTCGGATAAGTTGAAGATACAAATTCAAACACAGGGTATTGACAAGCCGCTCGACAGCAATGTTGAAACGGTGCTTTACCGGGTGATACAGGAGTCGGTTAACAATGTAATTAAACATGCACAGGCATCGGTTCTGGATATTTTTTTGCTGTGCGATGATAAAGAAATTACGGTAACCATTGAGGATAATGGCAAGGGTTTTGACATGGCAAGCAGAAAGGACTTCACAGGTATTGGGTTAAAAAACATGATAAGCCGTGTTGAATTCTTAAAGGGCAGTGTTGAGGTATCTTCTTCACCCGGTAAAGGTACGCTTGTTGCAATCTACGTCCCCTTAACCTAATATGGAAAGCACAGCAATTATACGCCTGTTTATTGTTGATGACCACCAGGTAGTGCTTGACAGTTTGCGTTTATTGCTGAGCGATATTCCCGGGTTTTTAATTGCAGGCGAAACCACCCAGCCCCTGCTGGCCATACAAATGCTGGAAGATACACCGGCCGACATCCTGTTAACCGATGTAAGCATGCCGGGCATGAATGGCATTGAACTAACCAGGGCCGTAAAGCAAAAATTTGCAGCAATGCAGATATTGGCGTTAAGCATGTTTAACGACAGCCATGTAATTGCTGAAATGATAGCAGCCGGTGCATCGGGCTACCTGTTAAAAAACTCTGGCCGGCACGAAATGGCGGAAGCATTAAGCAAAGTAGCAAAAGGCGAACCATACTTTAGTCCCGCGATATCGGCCTCGCTGACGCCATCATTTAAGCGAAACCCGGCAGCTGTAAAATTTACCGAACGCGAGCAGGAGGTGATGAAACTGGTTGAACAAGATATCCCCGATAAAGAAATTGCGGCAATTTTAAACCTGGGCTTGCGCACGGTTGAAATTCATCGCAAAAACATCCTGAATAAAAGCTCAAAATAAAGTGGTTTTGGCGCGATCGCGGCTGAAGGATAAGGCGGCGTACGGGAGCTTGTTTTCTATTACCCTGCTTTTTTGGTGGATATACAATAAGAAGTAATTTGCTTCAGCTTTCCATCAACAAATTTATACACATCGCATGAGGAGATGTAATTCACCCGATCTTCAACGTAAAACTCCGCCGTACCGTTTATGGCCACGCAATTTTCGTCGGCTATAACATTATTCAATTCAAATTTAGTGGTTACAGTAGTAAAGTACTGTGCAGTTTTGTTGCAGAATTCGATAAGGGCATCTTTGCCAGACACCACCTCATTGCCTACGATATTGAAGGTAGCATCATCTGCCAGGTATTCGTAACAAAATTCAAAATTACCGCCTGAGAAGGCGAGGGCTATTTGCTTATAGAGTGTTTGCATGGTTAAAATATCAAGGATTTTCGGAAACCAGGTTACCCTCATTATCAAAAAGGATAAAACAATCCTTACGGCTATCGTCTCCAACCTCTAAACGTTTATCCGTAACGCCGGCCACTTTGGGGTAAAAGTACGAGAGCAGGATCAAACGGTTATCCGGCAATAACAGCCAGTCCTCAAAATCCCTGTTTCGGGCTTCTACACTGAATAATAACATATTATCCTTATTGTAAACGGCGATGTTTTTTTGCTGCCATACTCTGAATTTCTCGTTGTATTCAGCCAGGTCATTTACCTTATGCCTCCGATAACCAAAAGAAACCGTTGCATTTGGCGAATCCTTATAATAATTAAATACAAAATTTCCTTTTTTTACCCGCGCCGCCAACGAGTCTTTAAAACGTATCAGTTCGGTAAGGTCGGTATCATCGCCCATCTTCATTTCTGCATTAATGGTAAAAGCCCGGGGCAATTGGTTGCTTCTGGCAAATAAGCTTATCCCATCGTTCGAGTACCGCATGTGGCCCACCTCAAATCCCTGGCTCAACGCCTTGTATTGACTTGGAAATGCCAGGCTCCATTTGTTACGGATGATGGCTTCTGTGGCAAAATTATCGTAAATATATTCCTGTATTTTATAAATAAAATCAGTACCTGTTAAACGGTCGTGGTTCGAATTACGATAGTCGCCCATGGCATCCGCAAAAAATTTATTAATGTTCAAATCGTAGCTGCTGGCACAGTTTACCATCCAGGGCGGCATGTAATCTATTTGATTGTTGGAATAAACCTTAACGGTGTCATTATTTCGTTTGATAATTTCTATCGCGCAAACAGGATAGTCATCAGTCCATGAATAGTGCTGCACCGAATCTATTGCGGCTTTAATATTTGCCGGCTTTTTTAATTCGTTTACAAAAATTTGACGTTCCGCTTTAGGCTGTTTAGGTTCCCATTTTTTCAGGTAAACGGTGTCTACTGTGCTCGCTACTTCAACTGGGGTAATGCCATAAATCTGCCAGTTATGGGCCGGCTTTACAGTGCTGATTGTTTTAAAAAGCCCCGTTTATGGCTTCGGCGTTAATCTTTTTGACAAATTTACGCTGTTCTGAGTTCTGCTTCGCATAGTAATCTTTATTTTTGTCTAAAGGGTCCCAGGTATATTTTTGCTTAATTTGATAGCAGTTCCATTTGTTGTTCTCATTAACAATATCAAACTCTGTTAACCGCGAAAAGCCAAGCGCCCATTCACTATCAATCAGGTGTATTTTTTTAATTTCCCCGGGCGATAATTTCGCCTGTGCATTTACAAAACATTGAAGACATACGATAAAACATAAAATTAAACCCGATAATCTCATGCGCATTTAATATTAAGGCAATTGTTAAAACGCTAAATATCATTCTTTTTTAACACATAATACAAGCAATTTTGTTAGCAATTTTTGACCGTGCATTACCAGCCGCCGCCTGTTATTGCTGTCACTTATTTATTATCTTTGCGCAGTACAAATACTTATGGAGCAAACCCAAATTGTTAAGGGACTTAATGTAAATTTTAAAGAAACCGGTGAAGGTAAGCCGGTGGTTCTTTTACACGGCTGGGGCTCAAACCTGGAGGCTTTTACAAGGGTGCAACAGAACCTGGAAAGCGAATTTCATGTTTTTTCGATAGACCTGCCCGGCTTCGGCAAAAGCCAGGAGCCTAACGAAGTTTGGGGCGTTTACGAGTACACCGAATTTATCGAAGAATTTTTAAGAATTAAAAACATCA
>JBDUDE010000483.1:0-8892 GCA_040003105.1 Mucilaginibacter sp.
AAACCGCTGGAAACTGGATGGCGGCGAAGAACCATCCGGACTCGCCATCGACCGTAAAACTAACCGCTTGTTTATTGGCTGCGGGGGTAGCAAAACCATGGTGGTGATGGATGCAGGCAACGGCCACATATTCGGAAAATATCCAATCGGCGGCTGCGATGGCGTAGCTTTCGACCCGGCATTGAAACTGGCCTATGCCTCCAACGGCGAAGGCACTATTTCGGTAATACGTGAGTTAAGCGCAGATAAGTTTGAGTTTGTAGAAAACATTACAACCGAACCGAGTGCCCGCACCATAGGTATTGATGTGTTAACCCACAAACTATACCTGCCCGCAGGTAAATCAAAACCGGTTGCACCAACGGCCGACAATGCCCACCCGCGGCCGCAACAAATACCGGGCACCTTTCATGTGATTGTAGTAGGGAAGTAATATACAATAAGGCTCCGTATCTCCCTGTGTCTTCTTTTGCAGCCCGCGGTTGTTTTTACCCCGGAGGTTGCGGGGAAGGCACAGGGAGCACGGAGTTTATCTTTTGACATTGCCTCAATATTTGCTCATCTTCTTTTCCCTCCAAAACTTGTATTTTAGCGCTGCTAAATATTTAAGTGGACGAACACGCTATCAACATAAAAACACCCGCGCAATTAAGGATAGCCTGTGCCATATTCTATTTTATTTCGGGCTTTGGATATTCTACCTGGGCATCGCGTATTCCCTCTTTAAAACATGCACTTAATTTAAACGAAGCGCAACTTGGTTCGGTGCTGTTTGCCATGCCAATCGGCCTGATGCTTACCATGCCCGTAACAAACAGGTTGCTTAGCCATTACAGCGCGCGGGCAGTAATGCTTTTTGGGTCGATATTTTTGTGTGTGATAATAGTTATCATCGGTTACACAAATGCGGTTTGGCAATTGGTAGCTATGCTGTTTTGTTTTGGCTCAGCACGTAATTTAATGACGCTCTCCATCAATACACAGGGCGTAGCTGTGCAGGCATTGTACAGTAAATCAATCATGGCTACGTTCCATGGCATCTGGAGTTTGGCAGGTTTTGCCGGCGCAGGAGTAGGCTATTTGGTGATATATTACGGCATTGCCCTGCAATACCATTTTCTGTTTGTGGGAATCGCACTTTTTGTGCTTACGGTTTATTTTATCAATAACACGCTCGATCAAAAACCCATTCCGCAAAGCCGTAAGCCCGTATTTTCGTTGCCGGATAAGTACCTCATTAAATTCTCCTTAATCTGTTTTGCCAGCATGGCCTGCGAAAATGCCATGTACGATTGGAGCGCCATTTACTTTCAAAAAGCCGTACATGCCGAAAAGGCAACAGCCACAGCAGCCTTTGTATTCTACATGGTTGCCATGACGGCCGGGCGTTTTGTGGGCGACAAACTGGTTACCCGCCTTGGCATAAAAACCGTGCTTAAATTTAGCGGCATTTTCATTTTTTCGGGATTGATGCTCGCTGTACTATTACCATACACTGTTACTGTAATGGCGGGATTTGTGCTCACCGGTTTGGGCGTATCGTGCGTGGTGCCGATGATTTTTAGCCTGGCGGGTAAATCAAAAAACATGAGCAGTTCATCGGCGCTGGCGTCCATATCTACCGTAGGTTACATCGGTTTTTTGATAGTGCCCCCTTTTGTGGGCTATATAGCACATGCATCAAGCATCCGCCTGTCTTTCGGTATAATAGCCTTATTTGGGGTGATGATAGTTTGGCTGGTGGCAAAACTAAAAACGGATGACAGCCGCTCGGCTGATGAAAGTGAAATCCTTCCCGAAAATTAGTTCAACTAAAATATAAGTTATTCATAAATATTGCGTTATCACAACCGATGCGCACCTTAAAACTAATCGCACGCTTTTACCGCGGGATATTCCTGGCCAACTTTTTCGTAACCATAGTTAGCGTTTATGCCATAGCATCTCACCGCGACCAGGCTAATAAGTTAATCGGTACCTTTTTTTGGGGTAAGACTGTAACATTATTACTTATGATTTACTTTGCTTTCGTCGCCAAAAAGAAAGAATTGTATTACTATCAAAACCTCGGCGTATCCAAACAAAAACTAGCCATAACAACCGGATTATTTGATTTTACGCTTTGGTTGGCGTTGATTGTTTTGGCTTATCGACAATGAGTGGTTATCAGTTAAGAAAATGCAGAAGAAAAAGTGCTGATGATTCTTACGAATATAAAAAGGAATATGGCAACCCGGCCGATGAAAATGCAATCCTACCCGAAAATTAGTTCAACTAAAATACAAGTTATTAGTAGTTATTCCGTTATGCATCTTATGCGCACAATTAAGCTTATCACAAGGTTTTATGGCGGGATATTTTTAGCAAACTTTTTAGTTACGCTTAGTTGTGTTCGTATGATGCAGTACGCCGGTCATGACGCTCCAAAACTGCTTAGCCTATTTTTTTGGTATAAGAGTATAACCATCGGGCTTATATTTTACACCGCAATTCACTATAAAAAAAACGAACTGTATTATTACCAAAACCTCGGTATTTCAAAAAGGCAGCTAATAATAGCTACCTCACTATTTGATTTTTTAACATGGGTTATTTTTGTCGTTTTACAATTAAGAGTAGACTTACCTGGCTACATATTTAATCTTATTCTATGGTCTGCTCTGTTAACCAATCTATACGCATACATCCGAAAATGACCCACACCCTCGAAGCAGACGGCATCCAGCTTAATTTCGGCATAAGGCAAATACTGTCTGACGTGTATGTAAAATGCGAAACCGGCAAAATAACCGGCTTGCTTGGGCGCAACGGGCAAGGTAAAACCTGCCTGATGAATATTATTCTTGGTACCCTTAACTCATCAATCAACTCCATCCGGTTTGATGGCAATGTTACCCGTAAAATAAACAAGCGGCCCGATTTATTGCTTTATCTGCCCCAGTTTAATTTTATCCCCAAAGAATTGACTGTAAAAACGGTGCTGGAAGATTTCGGCCTTGCTGCAAACGAACTGAACCGCCGTTTCCCGGAATTTGAAGGGCGGCACGATTTAAAAGTTAACCAGCTATCCGGCGGGCAATGGCGGACACTGGAGCTGTATATTGTGGTTAAAACACCATCACTGTTTGCTATGCTCGATGAGCCTTTTACACACCTCAACCCTATCCAGATAGAGAACATTAAACAATTTTTGCTGGAGGAAAAAGCAAACAAAGGTTTTTTAATAACCGACCACATGTACACCCACCTGCTTGATATAAGCGACAAGGTGTACCTGCTGAAAGATGGCCGCACCCACGTCACCAAAACTGTTGATGATTTGGAAGAACTGGGCTACATCCGGGTTGGCTATTAAACTTGCGATAATTGATAGTTTAAGCCTATAGTAAATGATTAAACATCGGCAACTTAGTATCTTTACTAAGCGTAATTTAATTACAGATTAAAACGTTTGATTTATTAGGCTATCTGGAATAAATTTGGTTATGGCCAAAACCTTGCTATTGCTGTTTTTTTTACTGCCTGCCGTAATATTTGGCCAGGTAACCATAACCGGGAAGGTTGTAAACCATGCCGACGGGAAGCCTGTTGGCAATGCCACCGTGTTTTTAAACAACACAACTACGGGCGCCAAAACTACAGTCGCCGGTGCATTCAATCTTAAAAATGTGAAAGCGGGCAAGTATGACCTGGTGGTTTCGCTCCCCGGTTTTGATGCCTATAAACAATCAATTAATGCCGAAAACGGCAACCTCAATATCACTGCAATAGGCTTGTCGGCCAAAGCAAAAAAGGTTAACACGCTAACCGAAGCCGAAAAAAACAATTATCCCCGCTACCTGGGTTTATTTAAGGAAGAGTTTTTGGGAGCATCCCCTGCGGCCAAAGAATGCAAGATAATCAACCCCGAAATAATTGATTTAAAGTACGACGAAAAAACAAGCACGCTGACAGTATCGGCAGACGGCTTGCTGCAGATTACCAATGCGGCCCTCGGCTATAACATCAAATACCTTTTAAAAGATTTCACCTTAAATAACGGGGAAGAAAAAACATCAAGCTTTTCGGGCTATGCTTTTTTCGAAAAGATTAAGGGCACGGCAAAACAGGAGCAGGAATGGCAAAACCACAGGGAGGAAACTTACGAAGGTTCGCTGCCGCACTTTTTACGCTCGGTTATTGCTGATGACCTCAACCGGCAGGGTTTTAAAGCCCAAAGGCTGCCAGCAAATACCGAAAGACCCGCCGACACTATAATTAATGCAAAACTGAAGAAATTTATTGCGTTAAGCACTGATAAAGCTTTCCGCGACTCGCTAAACTACTGGGTTAAAAAAAAGAACCTCCCCAAAACACCCGGCGGCTTGCTCCCAACTCCGCTTACCAAAACCGATTTGATAACGGGACCGGATAATAACGGCTTATATACCCTAAGCGGCAAAAACGGCGAGATTTATGTGGCTTATAACAAATATCACGCATTTGCCAACATTCCCTTAAACAAGTTGGCTGCTCCCGACAATACAGGTAACACCCTGCTGCATTTTAATGCCCTGGCTGCTTTTTTTGATAAAAACGGGACAATCACAAATCCCGAAAGTATAACAATGGAAGGTGCCTGGCTGCGCAAACGCCTTGTCGGTACCCTGCCAACCGATTATCAGCCACAACAAAGCGAAGCAATTGCGCCCGATACCGT
This sequence comes from Mucilaginibacter sp., assembly GCA_040003105.1. GTDB lineage: Bacteria > Bacteroidota > Bacteroidia > Sphingobacteriales > Sphingobacteriaceae > Mucilaginibacter. The sequence continues at coordinate 4,700 of JBDUDE010000483.1, forward strand.
GCTGGTAAAGAATTTAAACCAAAAGGTAGCTGCTTATAACGGTTCTCACATCGAAAAAGCCTACCTGCATTTTGATAAGCCTTACTATGCCGCCGGCGATACCATTTATTTTAAAGCCTACGTTACCGATGGCGCTAAACATGAACTGTCTACATGGAGCGAAGTATTGAATGCCGAATTGATAAACAGCCAGGATAAGATAGTGCGCCCGATAAAATTGCAATTAACCAATGGCCTGGGCTGGGGTACATTTGTGCTGGCCGACACCCTTTCGGGCGGTAGTTACCATATACGGGCCTATACCAATTGGATGCGCAACGCAGGCAGCGATTATTTTTTCGACCAGGCGATACCTATCGGCAGCACGTCGGGCACAAAGGTTCCCGAAGGCGGGAGTATTGCCGCAAAATCAACAGCGGCGCCGGCCGGCACGCTCAGCAAATCCGACGTGCAGTTTTTACCCGAGGGCGGCAATCTGCTGGTCGGCGTAAAAACCAGGATAGCCATCAAAGCCGTAGCATCTGACGGCTTTGGCACCGAAGTTAAGGGCACAATTACCGATAATGAAAACAAACCAGCGGGTACGCTTGCAACCACTCACCTCGGCATGGGGGTGTTTGAGTTTACACCCGTGGCAGGCAAAACCTACAAGGCAAACATAACCTTTGCGGATGGTTCGGTAACCACCGCGGATTTACCAAAACCAAGCGACGAAGGTTACCAGCTAAATATCGATAACTCAAACGCGGGCATCATTAAAATAAATGTAAACGGCGGCAAGCAAAGCCCGCTCGACAAAGTAACTATAGTAGCGCAATCGGGCGGCGTTGTTTATTTTTCGGCAAAAAATACTGACGCTGGCAAGTTTAGCGTCACGGTATCGAAAAAGGAATTCCCTACAGGGGTAGTGCAGTTTACCCTGTTTGATGCAAATGGGCTGCCGTTAAATGAGCGGCTGGTGTTTGTGAATAATAACGACCAGTTGAAACTTGATGTATCAACCGGGCAAACGGCCTATGCCACCCGCCACAAAGTACAGGTAACCTTCCAGGCTAAAAACAAGCTGAACCAGCCTGCGTTTGGTAATTTTTCGGTAGCGGTTACTCACGAGTCGAAAGTACGGGTGGATGAAGCAGCCGAAAATACCATATTGTCCAAACTACTGCTCACATCAGATTTGAAAGGCTATATAGAACGGCCTAATTACTACTTTACTAATGTTACTGATAAAACCGATGCCGACCTCGACGCATTGATGCTTACCCAGGGTTATCACCGTTTTGAATGGAAACAGGTGCTGGATAATACCCCTCAACAGTTACCTTATCAGCCCGAAAAAACGCTTGAAATTGCCGGTATGGTAAAAAAGGGCGGCAAACCGCTGGCAAACCAAAAAGTAACGTTGTTTGCCAAAAGCGCAAGCAATTTTTTTAAAGATACTGTTACCGATGTTAACGGCCGGTTTATTTTTAAAAACCTGGTATTTGCCGATAGCACCAAATTTGTTGTGCAGGCAAAAGTGGCAAAGGGACAGGATAATGTGGTGCTCACTGTTGATACGCCATCAACCCCTGCAGTATTAGCCATAGTGACTGGCAAAAACAGCCTGGCCGGGGGAAACAAAGCGGGTAACGATGGTTATGAAATTGATATGTCGGCCTATATGCAAAACAGCAAGCAGTTTAACATGGAGCAGCAAAAATATGGCATAAACAAGCACCCTGTGCTGCTAAAAGAGGTTAACGTAAAGGATAAAAAAGGCCAGGATACTTTTGAACACTCTGACAATCTTAACGGCAAAGGCAGTGCCGACCAGGTTGTAACCGCCAAAGACCTCGAAACCCTGGCATGCGGCAGGCTAACCGAGTGTTTAAGGGCGAAGCTTAACAATATAGTTTTTAAAAACGGCTACATGTACGTAAGGAAGCTTAGTGGACTGGACGCCTTAAGCGGCGATGAATTTAAAGACCCGATGAAGGTAATTATTGATGGCACTATGCAGGAAGCCGCAGCCGATCTGCTTGATAACATAAACACCGGCGATGTTGAAAGTGTGGAAGTGTTGGATAATATGCACTCTACAGCAATTTACGGCGCACAAGGGTCAGCCGGGCTGTTGGTTATTACACTTAAGCGGGGACGCAAACTAAACAACTATTACCATTATTCGCCGGGGGTGGTAACCTATATGCCAAAGGGTTTTTATTTGGCAAAGGAATTTTACTCGCCGCAGTATGATAACCCGCAAACCAACCAAAAAATGGCCGATCTGCGCAGCACTATCTACTGGAACCCAACAGTAGTTACCGGGCAGGACGGCAAAGCCTCATTTGAGTTTTTTAATGCTGACGGCAAAGGCACTTACCGGGTAGTTGTGGAAGGCATTGATGCAGAAGGGAACCTGGGGCGGCAGGTTTACAGGTATAAGGTGGACTAAAATATACGATCAAGCAAAAATATTATCGAAAGTTAAATGATTCTGCATTACATAATTATAATGTAATTGTAGCGAAATTTATTTAAGTGAATATTTGGTTTTCTGCTTTTAACACTATATTTTTAGTACTTAACTATTTCCTGGCCTTATGTTCTCATTTACCAACTTCCCAAACCCCGAAGCGGCAGTCATTAAACTACTAAAAAGCCTTGCTATAGGTATTGACCCTGCCACCATCATTGCCGAATTAGAAAAGCACCCTGATTATCCCAGCCTGCTGGCTATCAGCGATGTACTCACCGTTTTTAATATTGATAATGCGGCCTACCGGGTGGATGCGGGCAATATCAGCACCGTCCCCTGCCCTTTTATTGCGCACACCAATTTAAACGGCGGTGATTTTTTGACGGTGGAAAACATTAACGGCGACACCATTTTGGCCAGCAGCGACAAATGGAACCGGCATAAATTAAGCCTCGACGAGTTTAAAAAAATGTTCCAGGGGGTAGTATTAACCGCCGAACCATCGTCAGCCTATAAAACAACTACAACCCCTACAACGATTTTAACTTCGATAAAAGCCCCGTTAATTGCGGCGGTGGTGTTACTTATGTTGCTGGGTGCGTTACTGCATAATGGTTATTTTACTGACTTAACCTGGCAAACCGCACTGCTAACGCTTTTTAAAACCGCCGGGTTAATAACATCCATATTATTGCTGGTACAATCTATCGACAGCAATAACCCCCTGGTGCAGAAGCTTTGCCAGGCAAGCAGTAAAACCAATTGCAACGCCATATTATCATCAAAGGCCGCAAAAGTATTCGATGGCCTTAGCTGGAGCGAGGTTGGCTTTTTTTATTTTGCAGGCACGTGGCTCCTGCTGCTTTTTGGTGGCGGTTCCACCTTGGCTTGGTGGGTGTTGGCTGCTTTAAATATAGTAAGCCTGCCCTACACTGTTTATTCTATTTATTACCAGGCACGGGTGGCTAAGCAATGGTGTGTTTTATGCTGCACCGTACAGGCGCTTTTGTGGCTGGAGTTTATCCCGTTAATTTCCCGTTCCTACTCCCTCTCCTTTGGAGAGGGCCGGGGTGAGGCCATCCCGATTTTTATCTGCCTCCTGGTCCCGGTTGTTTTATGGCTGCTGTTAAAACCGCTGTTGTTACGCCTGCAGCAGTTAAGCCCGCTAAAAAACCAGCTGCGCAAGTTTAAATACAATACCGAACTGTTTAACAACGTACTAGCGGCCCAGCCCAAATATGCCACACCCGATGACGAATGGAGCATAGTATTAGGCAACGTAGAAGCCAGTAATATTATTACCATGGTAAGCAACCCCTATTGCCCGCCGTGCGCAAAAATGCATGCTGCTTTAGATGAGTTGCTTAACAACAACGGCAACATTCAGGCCCGCATAGTATTTACCGCCAGCAATACCCCCGAAGACATAAAAACCCCCGTAAGCCGCCACCTGATGGCGCTCAATGAACTTCCCGATAAGGCAATTGTAAAACAAGCCCTGCACGACTGGTACGAACAAAAGCAAAAAAACTACGAAGCCTGGGCAAAGGTGTACCCCGTGCAGCTAAACGAAGCCAATTTTTACAAGCTGGATAAACAAAGCGAGTGGGTAACAATGGCGGAAGTAACTGCTACGCCCACAATGTTGCTTAATGGCTACCGCCTGCCTGAGTTGTACCAGCTCCCCGATTTAAAATACATGCTTGAGTAAAGCACATAAAGATACTTTGTG
>JBDUDE010000719.1:0-2655 GCA_040003105.1 Mucilaginibacter sp.
CACTTTATTTTATTAACATTTTGTTGATAATCAAATAGTTAAATACTTCTTAAGGAGCGACTAACTATGAAATATTTTAAGCAATGCCTGGTTTTAACGGGCTTAATATTTTCTGTAAATTATTTGATGGCGCAAAACCCATTGATAATGACCCAATTCACCGCCGACCCTTCGGTGCGTGTTTTTAATGACAAGGTATATTTGTACCCTTCACACGATATTTTGGCTACACCCGGTCATGGCAAAGTTGGCTGGTTTTGTATGCAGGACTATCACGTTTTTTCATCACCAGACCTTACCGAATGGACAGATCATGGCGTGATTGTAAGCCAAAACAAGGTGCCGTGGGCCGACTCGGCAGCCTATAGCATGTGGGCACCCGATTGTATTGAACGGGCAGGAAAATATTATTTCTATTTTCCAACCACCGCAAAGGCCGGTGGTGCGAGGGGGTTTTCAGTTGGTGTTGCAATAGCCAATCAACCCTACGGCCCTTTTGTTCCTCAACCGTTGCCCATAAAAGGTATCCATGGCATAGACCCTAATGTGCAAATAGACAAGGACGGGCAGGCGTATATCTATTGGGCGCAGGGAAACCTGTACGGCGCCAAACTTAAGGCAAATATGCTTGAGTTGGATTCGGAACCGGTAAAACTTGAGGGGTTTCCTGATAAAGGCTTAAAGGAAGGCCCATACCTATTTGAGCGCAAGGGTATTTATTATATGACTTATCCGCATGTGGCCGACAAAATTGAGCGGCTTGAATATGCCATGTCAAACAATCCACTGGGGCCGTTTAAATATGCAGGTGTGCTTATGGACGAATCGGCCTCCGGATGCTGGACGAATCACCAATCGGTTATCGAATTCAAAAACCAATGGTACTTGTTTTATCATAATGATGACTTATCGCCAAACTTTGATAAAAATCGGTCTGTAAGGGCCGATAGTTTGTTTTTTAACGAAGATGGCTCTATCCGTAAGGTTATCCCCACATTACGTGGTGTTGGAATAACTACCGCATCAAAAAAAATACAGATCGACCGGTTTAATGCTAAAAGCGCAGACGGCATAGCGATAGGGTTTCTCGACACGCTAAACAAATTCAAGGGATGGGAAACGATTTTCGATAAACCGGGTTCGTGGATAAAATACAACAGTGTCTCATTTGGCAACAAAAAATTTAAGCGCCTTAATGTAAATGCCCGTTCAGCAACAGGTGGAACTTTATTGATAAGTACCGATGACGCACCGGGTAAAATCATAGCAAAAATTAATATACCAAAGAGGGAAGATTGGAATGTAGTTAAAGAGAATATTTTTTTGCTGCCTGCCGGCGTTAAAAACCTTGTTGTACAACTAAAAGGCAGTGGCAATGTGGAAGTTGATTGGCTAAGGTTCGAGTAGGGCCGGTACAGCGTAGTTATTGAAACTACGCTAAACTAAGGTTAGTTAAACGCGAAATTCTGCACGCTGAATTTTTTTATGAGAATTTGATAAGATGCAATCATTATTCAAAATTTCGTCACTCCATGCTTTAGCGCGTGTAAAATTACTGAAGGTGTTCACATAATCAGTTTACGGCCCCGCGCTTAAAATATAGCCTGTGCAGGTTTTATGCTATCACGCTGTGTTTTTCTAACCTCCTGTATTCGGTAGGGAGCATATTAAATTTATCTTTAAATGAACGCGAAAAATAATGAGGTGTAGCGAAACCGGCTTCATAAGCTACCTGCGAAATTGTAAGATCACTTTTAAGAAGCAATATTGCGGCCCGGTCGAGCTTATAAGACCTGATGAACTCAACGGGAGGAAGCCCGGTAAGCTCAAATATTTTTGTATAGAGCGCTCCCCGGCTCATGGCCAAATGCTGGCTCAAATCAACAACAGAAAATTTTGGATTATTTAGATTATTATCTATGTAGTTTATCACCTTTGCTAAAAACTTTTCCTTGCTCGACTCGATTTCCATGCCTGTATGGACAACTTTTAATTGCCTTGTATAGGTATTCTTAAACGACGTGTTTAGTTGTAGCAAATTTTTGATTTTGACACTTAAAATCTCAAAATTAAAAGGTTTCGTCAGATAGTCATTTGCACCCGATTCAAGTCCTCTTAGCTGCTCATCTTCGCCCGTACGCGCCGTAAGCATTATCAATGGAATGTGGCTGGTACGCTTATCAGCTTTAATTTTCCGGCTCAGCGCTATACCATTCATATACGGCATGGTTATATCGCTTATGATCAAATCAGGATGGCACGAGAGCGCTTTATCCCAACCTTCTTCACCGTTTGATGCCTCAATGATTTTATATTGCGTTTTTAAATTATCCTTAATATAATAACGGAATTCATCGTTATCTTCCACAATAAGAAGCACCGGCATTTCTATAATAGTCAGGTTATTATTCGTTTTTGAACGGTTATCTTTTTCGTCAACAATCGTCTTAACTGGCAAACAAACATTTACAGAACTGTCTGCAAACACCTCAAGCGGGAGTAACACGCTGAAAACCGAACCTTTCCCTGCTTCACTTTCAACAGATATGCTGCCATCATGCATTTCAACAAACTCTTTTGTGATTGAAAGACCTATTCCGCTTCCGGGATTTACACTACTTGTATTAGTACCTCCAGCCTGGTAAAACCGTTTAA
>JBDUDE010000683.1:0-2655 GCA_040003105.1 Mucilaginibacter sp.
AATTTTGTAGAAGGATCAAATACATTTTTGTAATTTAATGAACGATCCGTAAAATATTTATAGTCTGCTTTTTTACCCAAAGCTTTGGCAAACTGCGCAGCACAGTAATCGTCGTAGCCATATTCCATTGTATTTGAAACAGGTCCATCTTCGTTAGAGACATATCCCAGTTCCATATAACTTTTTAAATTTTTATTTCCAACATATCCACCGCATTCATGTTTTTTACCAGGCGTTGTTTGCAGTTGGACTTGGATATGCGTAATAAAACCCAACCGTGTTGTGCGGTTTTAAGCGTCTTTCGAAATGAGTTTGAGGAGAGTATTCTAAACCAAAAAAGCGGCTGTCAGCCGCTTTTTTGGTTTAATAAATATTGTTTTAATCCTCTATCACTACGCCCATATTGCAAAACTTGTTTATCCTTTCGGTAACCAGCTCATCAACATTGCGCTCTTTTAATATTTTCAAATCTTTTAACAATTGTTTTTTAAGGATGCCGGCCATAGCAACCGGGTCTTGGTGCGCGCCGCCGATGGGTTCTTTTATTACGCCGTCAATCAGCTTGTTTTTCAGCATTTCGGTGCTGGTCAATTTTAACATTTCTGCTGCACGTTCTTTTTGCTCCCAGGTTTTAAACAGGATGGTTGAGCAGTTCTCGGGAGAGATAACCGAATACCAGGAGTTATCCAGCATCATTACCTTATCGCCAATGGCAATACCCAATGCCCCGCCTGATGCGCCTTCGCCAATAACTACGCAAATAACAGGCACCTTCAATATCGACATTTCCAGCAGGTTGCGGGCAATGGCTTCACCCTGGCCACGTTCTTCGGCCTCAAGTCCCGGGAATGCTCCCGGGGTATCAATCAGCGTAATAACGGGTTTGTTAAACTTCTCGGCAAGCTTCATTAGTCTTAGTGCCTTGCGGTAGCCTTCGGGGTTAGCCATACCGAAGTTGCGCATCTGGCGCTCCTTGGTGTTGCGGCCCTTCTGATGACCGATAAACATGGCTGTTTGTCCGCCGATGGTGCCAAAACCACCAACTATCGCCTTATCATCACCAACGGTACGGTCGCCGTGCAACTCGATGAAATCATCGCACATCAACTCTAAATATTGCAGGGTGTAAGGCCTTTCGGGGTGGCGGGAAATCTGGACTTTTTGCCAGCCGGTCAAGTTGGCGTATATTTCTTTTTTGGCGGCATCCAGCTTGCCCTCAAGCTCCAATACCGTTGCCGACATATCCAGCTTGTTTTTATCTTCAACCTGCTTTACTTTTTCTATCTGCTGTTGCAGCTCGGCAAGTGGTTTTTCAAAGTCAAAAGTAATCTTCATTCAGCAATTTTATTAATAGTGAGATGAACTTCCTGTACAAAATCAATTCAAGCCCGTTTTGTGTTACTAAACATCAAAATGTTTTACACTTAATTAGGGGGCGCTAAATTAAATAAATCTACTGGCATTTCAGTGAATTACCTTTTTTCTAGCGATTCAATTTTATGAACCTGCTGCTGGGTTAGTATGCCTTTGGTAACCAGGCAGGCTTGTAAAATGGTATTCCGCAATTCGCCCTGGTATAAGCCATAGCGGTTTGCGTAATATATCAGCGAACCATTATCCACCCGGTTATACTTAAAAATACTATCGAGTGTGCGCTCATTGCGGATAACTATCAGGCCCATTTCCAGTATTTTGCGGCGCAGTTCTTTTACAATCGGCTTTAGTTTGGCTTCCTGTGCGGCGGTCAGGTTAATCTCTTTTTTATATTTCAGTGCTTTTTCGGGCGATGGGTAGTGGTTTAACTCGGCAGCTAACGACATATGGTATAAATCCGTGCCGTTTAATAAAGCGGTGTACTCTTCATCAGTAATAGTTTTAAGGCGGGATTTTTTGATGGTAGCTGTGCCCGTTGATTGGGCCTTTACTGAAATTGTAATCACCAGGGACATAAGGATAAGTAGTAGTTTCGGCATAATGTATTGATTTGGTTGGATTCGGATAAGGTCAACCCAATAGACCCAATCCAGCCAAATAAACTCAACAAAACCAAATTTGTTCAACTACAATTTAAAAAACACCTTTTTTCGATAGAGAAAATAACAAATCAGCCATTCCAGCCCGAAAATGCAGATAGCACCAACAATAACTTTTACAAGTTCTCCTGCATTAAACCAGCTTAATACCCCATTCGAAATTGCGCTAACATAACCGTTGAACCACCGGCTGCCCGCAATTTCGAAAAACAGGTAAATAAAGATGGAATTCATCCCCACTATGGTAAAAAAGGATAGATATTTTTTGTGTCCGGCTATATCAACCCACCAGTAACTTAGGGCTAAAAACCAAACGCACCAGCCTAATGAAGCAATAGTGAACGATGTGGTGGCGATGCGTTTTATTATCGGGGTAATATTCAACAAATCCAGGCCAAAGCCAATAAGCAGGCAGGCTGCGCCCCAAAGCAGTATCCGGCCTAACTTGTTTTTGTTATCGCTTAACAACAGCTTGCCGATAAGCGCACCGGCAATTGTATGCACGGCCGTCGGGATGCAGTTGATGGCCACCCAGCCGCCCTGGTTAATTTTATTCATCAGCAGTAAATCAACGTAGTTGCCAAAGTTGTGCTGGTCGGTAAATGGCTGGTCGAAGCCGGGA
>JBDUDE010000391.1:0-2653 GCA_040003105.1 Mucilaginibacter sp.
CAGCACCTGCTTGCGCTTGAATTTAACGCGGGCATATTACTGGCGCTGCTGGCCAGCTTGTTTTATGCCATCTATATTGTTATTACCCGCGGCATCCTGCAAAATATAAGCACAGTTACTTTTATGTTTTACAATATGCTGGCGGGCAGCGTGTTTTTGTTTGTGATTAACTTGTTTTTGCACAACCAAATGGTTAATTTTTCACTTTCAACCTGGCTGTGCTTTTTAGGCATGGGCGTGCTTTGCCAATTGGCAGGATGGTTAACTATTAATCATTCGCTGCGGTTTTTGGAGTCGACCAAAGTATCTATCGCCCTGCTGAGCCAAACGGTAATAGCAGGCTTTTTGGCGATATTTTTGCTGAATGAAACGCTGGGGCTGAACGAAATAATAGGGAGTGCAATTGTTTTGGCCGGTATTGCGGTTACGTTTTTAAAGCGGCGGAGGATTGTAGTATAATAACTATATTTATTTATGGAGCAAGTTTGGACAGCCTTTAAAACAGGGAGGGAATATGATAGAGCCCTTGAGCGATCGATTGAAATTTTTCATGCCGAACAAGGTACTCGTGAATTCGAAGAACTGAAATTGCTATTGCATCTGGTGAAGGAATATGAAGATATCCATTATCCAGTTCCGGCTCCCAACGGAAATAAGAACTAAACCATAACTACTCCGGCATCACCGCGTAAAATTTCCCATCCGTAAAACTTAATTTATCAGGCCCGGAACCGCTTACTTTCACAAAATTTAACACGAACGCGCCGTTTACAACATTAGTGGCAACATCAAAATTGCGGATGGTAACGGTGTTGGTTGATGTAGCATCAAGCTTATAATCGCCGGTGATTACATCCATGCCTATGGTGGTATGATAAAATGCCTGGCCCGGTTTTATGGCATAAGTGCCTTTTGACAACGTTTTTAAATTAAAAAAAAGCGTCTCTTCGCCGGCTGCTTTAAAGCCACCCACCTGTACCGAGTCCTTGCCGGCAAGATAGCCTGCAAACGGTTTGCCAACCCATGCCTGGCCATTTTTATACGCACCCATAAAAAGGTCGTTTACTACGTTTGGATTATCTTTTTTGCACCCTGTAAATATCAAACAGCAAATAAAGGGTATTGCAGGTAATAGTTTTTTCATCACACAATTAATTAGTTTGGTACGTTTATGTTAAATACGGAGAATCAACGCATTACGATACAGCTAGCTATAGTTTTTTTAGATAGCTGATAACTTAAACGATGAAAAATATGAAATTCTGTTTTGAAACTAAGTGCCCAATATTAATCCGGCAGTTTTACCCTGAAAGTGCTGCCGCCAAATGTCAGTGGGACATAGTCGGGCGAATTTTTTAGCATGTAGAAATCGCCGCTGCCGGATATGATGTTATTTTTGGCATCATAGCCGCTAATAACCAATTTGCTATGTTGAGTGGTGTCGAGGCGATATTCGCTGGTCAGTACATCCATGCCTATGGTAGTAAAAAATTTAGCCTGGCCGGGTGTAAGCGGGTAGGTGCCGGCGCCGTTAAATTTAATATCAACATAAAGCTGTTCTTCGCCGGTTGGCCTGAATGCTGTTATCCTTAAACTGTCGCCAAGAATTTTAGCAGCAGAGCCCTGGGCGCCCCAGGCCACCCCGTTTTTGCTGGATTTGAAATAAAAATCCTGGGGTATTACCTTACTGTCCTTGTGGCACGAGTAGATAATCATACAAACAGCACAACAAACTATGGCTAATAATTTTTTCATGTTTACAGGATAGTAATTTCAAACAATACGGTAAAGTTAGCAAATTGCTTTCGGTTTAAAATTAACCGGGTTAACAAACGCTAAAAAAGCTATTTTTGTGATTACACAAAAGCACCGTATTTATTAATGATTACCAAATCAACTATCGACCGTATTATGGAAGCCACAGATATTGTGGAGGTGATAGGCGAGTTTGTACAGTTAAAAAAACGCGGCGCCAATTACGTTGGCCTTTCGCCATTTGCCAATGAACGCACGCCATCGTTCACGGTATCGCCGGCTAAGGGCATTTTTAAGGATTTTTCATCGGGTAAAGGCGGTTCGGCTGTTACATTTTTAATGGAGCTGGAAAAGTTTACCTACCCGGAAGCATTGAAGTGGCTGGCCAAAAAATACAGCATCGAGGTTGAGGAAACGGTTGAGAGCTTTGAAAATAAAGAGGAAGAAAACCACCGCGAAAGCCTGATGATTGTGAGCGGCTACGCAGCTAAATTTTTCCATGAAAGCCTGCTGGAAACCGACGAAGGCAAAAGCATAGGGCTGAGCTATTTTAAAGAACGTGGCTTTAGCAATGATACGATAAAGAAATTCGAGCTGGGTTACTCGCCCGACCAATGGGAAGCCTTTACCAGCCAGGCGCTGAAAAATGGTTACCAGGAAGAATTTATGGTCGAAACCGGCCTTTCGGTTAAACGCGACAATGGCTCGCTTTACGACCGCTACCGGGGCAGGGTAATGTTCCCTATCCACAGCTTTACAGGCAGGGTAATAGCCTTTGGCGGCCGCACACTAAAAAACGACAAGAACGTCCCCAAATACGTAAACTCCCCAGAGTCGGAGATCTACCATAAGTCAAATGTGCTTTATGGGCTGTTCTTCGCCAAAAAAGCCATCCGGG
>JBDUDE010000275.1:0-2651 GCA_040003105.1 Mucilaginibacter sp.
CTTAATCCCGGTTCTGTTTCGGACAATTCAAAGGTCGGAATAAATTTTTATAAAAGTGCTGACACTGTTTTGTCAGTTAGACTTGTGCTTTTTTTCTTTATCCATTCTTTTTATAATTGACTCAAGTGTTCCGCCAAAAACCCGTTCATGTCGGTCCATATATAAAAGATCTTCGTAATGTTCTTTTCTCCACGGAATTTTTTCACTATCAAAAAGTTGTTGATAAATTTCATGTGCTTTTTCAGGTTGATTCAACAAGATTAGGATTGTCGCTCTACTTTCCTTTTCAATTCGAAACTTGTCATTAGTGGTTTTCATTGTATCAAGCAGGCTACTATTCAAGACCAAAGCTTTTTTGTAATAATTCCACGCTGTTGTCGTATCGCCGTTCCTTTCAAACGCTTCGCCAGCGAGATAAGAAAAAAAGTCGTCTTTGGGCCTAAGCACAACAAGCTGTTTGGCGGTGACGCAAGCACTATCCAATTGCTTTAGCGTGGTTTGAATACCTAATTTCTCTGAATAAGCCGGCCAAAAGCTGGGGTCTTTTCTTATAGCCTGGTTTAACAAATTTAATGCACTCGCTAAAATTTCAGGATGATTATTGTTTACGAAGCTAAAACTCCTCACTAAATGCTCTGCCTGGTTGGTTAGCGTATTAGCGTCGGCATTTTCATTTGGCTGTGCACGCGAACATCCTCCAAAAAAAAATAGCGCTATCATTGAATTAATTAAAATCGCCTTCATTTGATAAAGTTTTATAAAACGATCCCAATTTAAATAAAAATATCAAACACGCTTTCTTCCGGCCGGAAACTATTTTCATTAAAACTATTGGTGCAGTTTTACTTGGCATAATTCAAAGATCGATATAAGTTTTTGATAAAGTGCTGACAGTGTTTTGTCAGTAATTGTATTTTTATAACTTCGGACAAAACCTAATTAAATGAAACCTTTAATATTTCTTGGATCACTATTGCTATGCGGCTGTACAATGAAAATGCCCAACTATATGAAGGTTCAAAATCTGGTAGAGCGTTATTTGGACAGTATAAATATGCCCGATAAAGTTAAGATCTCAAAATTCAGTGAACTAATTACTATTGACAATAATTATCTAAAGCATCAGAATCCAGCGAATTATCGATCTTATCCTGATTATAAAAAGATGTCAGATTCGGAAAAAGTCGCGTTAGCAAATAGTGTTGATACGTTAATGTCACATATGAAGGGTTATGAGATATTTTGTACATATAGTGTTAAAAACGTCACTCGTGAAACATTATTTAAAATTGATACTACAATTACAAAGGTCAGTGTAAAATTCAGTAAAAGTCTTACAAACTAACGAGCTTATTAATCGGCGTTATATTTTGTCAGCTTCCTCAAAACTATTCAGCGCCCGCCACACAGTCCGTTCATCTTTATCAAATTTGCTGCCGGCTTCAAGCACGGCCTGGCGTTTGGGTAAGTTGCGGGTTTGCATTTGCGCTTGTACCCATAAGTATATTTCGCGATAGGTGAAAACTTTGGCGGTTATAAAGCCGGCTTTGTAAAGGGCAGAAAATACGCCCTCGTCGAAGAGTGTGTTTGCGAGTTTGATGTTCATTTAGATTTATTAGATTATTTTTAATACTTGTTTAAACCACATGCTGTTTCGTAAGTCTGTACCTAATACATAAACCCACTAAAACCTAAAGCAATTATGCTAAAGCCTTTTAATAGTTACATTAAAGTTGCACTGGCTGCATGTTTAATAATGTCGTCATGTGCCATCGGGATGGATGAGCCGATAGTTAACGGATTTACCGGGGAGGTAACGCTCAGAACAGAATCCTGCGAGTTCGCCTCTACAACAACCAATGCTTACACATCCGACTACCTGGTCGCATATTTTACATTAAATAATACTGAAGAGTATCTTTTTCACGTCTCGCTCGACGCCAACTACGGTTATCAAAAAAGCTTCGCTATAAAAAAAGGCGCTAAATTATACCTCAAACTAAGAAACGATTCAGTAATAACTCTTGTTAACATGGAAGACGCTACTGCAGCTGATGTTATTACAAGAACTACTTATTATAGGCTGCGCTATTGGTCCGCCGATGCCGTATTTGCTGTGTCGGTTGACGAAACCAACAAGTTAGCGGCGTCGAATTTTACAGGGGCCCGTATTGAAACCGATGCGGGTCTCCGGGATTTTTCAATAAGCCCCAGTGAAAGTAAAACAATAAACAAACTGGCCATGCTAACCTTAAAAGCAGCAAGTAATCATTGATGGCAGTTATAGGCTACAAGTTCACCCGGTTAATGGTTTGCGCCAATATGTTTTGTTGATTATTGATATCTTTTACATCCACATAAACCGGTGGAAAATTGTTAATCATTTGATAGGCTATGGTGTTGGCCAGGTTTTTCTGGTCGTTAACCGGCTGGTTGTAATACCGGTTGGCATCGCCGCCATCGGTAAATATGCCGCCAACGGCATAACCCCGGCCTGGATTTGATACGGAGAAGTCCCTGCCGCCGAACCCGACGTTTATCGCGCTCACCAGGTTGCGCGCCCATGGCACCTGCATAGCCTCTGAAACTACAATTGCCTCGCCCGAACGCAGGTAAGCATTTGTATTATCTGTACGGCTGTAACCCGACAA
>JBDUDE010000859.1:0-2648 GCA_040003105.1 Mucilaginibacter sp.
ACAGCGCAAGGTTCGCCTGCCGGGTTGCCAGCGAGCGCATATAAATACGCGAATTATTGATGGCATTCATGCGTATCCTGTCGCCCAGTAAAGCACCGCCTGTTTTACGCTTGGATGGGTCGACAGAAATAATGGCCATGGTTTTATCTGTCTCCATCAAAAACCGGCGAACAATCTCATCAACTAATGATGATTTACCTGAGCCGCCTGTGCCGGTAATACCCAGCACCGGCGTTGTTAACTTGTTTATTATTTTACGTACTTCGGTTAAAAAAGCATCAGCTTCGGCCGGGTAGTTCTCTACAATACTTATAGCTGTCGCAATTGATTTTATGTCTTTTTCGGGCAGATGTTTGAGTTCCCCGTTCAGTTTTATCTTGTTCTGGAAATCACATTTTTCCAGCATATCATTTATCATGCCCTGCAGGCCCATAGTGCGGCCGTCGTCGGGAGAGTATATTTTGGTGATACCGTAAACTTGCAATTCCGCAATTTCATCGGGCAAAAATACACCGCCACCGCCACCGAATATTTTGATGTGGCCTGCACCGCGCTCTTTCAGCAGGTCGTGCATGTATTTAAAGTACTCCACGTGGCCGCCCTGGTAGCTGGTTAGGGCTATGCCCTGCACGTCTTCCTGTATGGCGCAATTCACCACCTCATCAACCGAACGGTTATGCCCCAAATGAATCACTTCTGCACCGGATGATTGTAAAATACGGCGCATAATATTAATGGTGGCATCATGCCCGTCGAATAACGAGGCAGCAGTTACAAAACGGATTTTGTACCTGGATTTGTAGGGAGCAATGCTTTCCATGCAGGCTATAATTAGTAAGGTGCAAAATTAATATAAATAAAGCATCAAAAAACTATGCGTGCATAATATTATCACCTACAGAGTAGTGTTCAGATCTTTATAACCCAGGGGTAACCTCACAACTTTGCTTTTTGCCTTACATAATTAAATCGTTCCTGAGCATATAATCGTCTGCTATAACTTTATGTAAATCAACTGCGTATAAGCCTGGTATAAAACCAATGATGTATTAACACATCGCTTTACACCCTGATTATTTTTAAAATGTTATTATGACTGAGCTTAATACTTCTGTACTGGTAATTGATGACGAAGAAATGGTGCGTGACAATATCGAAGATATTCTTGTCCCCAAAGGCACCTCGCAGGAACAAACCAACATCAGCAACGCGGTAAACATTTTGTTCGATGCACCCTCAACTTTGCTGGTGCCGCGCACGCGAAATATCCCTGGATTTACGGTTGATAAGGCCTCGAACGGAATGGAAGGTATCCAAAAAGTAAAAACGGCTGTAGAAAAGGGTAAACCCTATGCAGTTATTTTCCTGGATATGCGCATGCCTGGCATAAACGGCCTGGAAGCAGCCATCGAGATAAGGAAACATGATGAAAAAGCTGAAATAATTTTCATAACAGCCTATAGCGACTGCTCGATAGAGGACATTGTTGAACAAGCAGGCCAAAATGTAGGCTATCATTGTAAACCCTACGCATCTGAAGAAATCATACAGCTTGCAACCAAAGCAGTTTCTGATTACAACAAGCTGCGGAATTTGGAAAAACTAATCGAATCCATTTCAAACATAGGCCTTAACAGCAACCAGCTTAACTCATTATTAAAAAATATCCTAGACCAGCTTGCGGCCTCGCTGAATACCGATATGGCGTTGATTGGAAAGCTGCATGATGGCTTTGTGTATGAGAAGGTGCTTTCTATCGGCACATTCGAAGAGAAAATTAATCTCCAGGAGCTGATAGCCCGGGTAAAAACCATCAATATTGCCAGGGATGAAGTAATACAGGTTGACGACCTGGTGCTTGCCCGCATGGAAAACTACTCGGTTTTCGCCATTTTAAAACAAAATGAAAAGCTAAAAACAGAGAAGATGTACCTGTTAAAATTGTTTGTACAAAACGCCGCACAGGCTATCCGGAATGCGGAGCTTACCGAAAAATTAATTCAAAAGGAAAAGCTTTCGGCAGCCGGCCAGGTTTTAGCTATGGTGATGCATGATTTGCGATGCCCGATAAAAAATATCAGGCAAATTACCTCCCTGATGCGCGAAGGTGGCCAGGATACAGAACTGATTGACATGATTGATACCTCTGCTGAACAAGCTTCGAATATTTTTGACGATTTCTTAGATTTTATCAACGAAACGAAGATTGTAAAGGTGCCCGTTGATGTTCACAAAATTGTTAACGAGGCCATAAAACAAGCCGAAAACCGGGATGGTTTTAGCAAAATCACTATCACCAAAAACTTACCTGAAAGCTTAACAGTATCGGGTGATGAAAGTAAGTTGCGTGGCACTGTTGTAAATATATTGAACAACGCTGTTGACGCATTGCACGACCAACATATTATTAACGGTAAAATTAATATTTCAGGTACCGTACTACATAACGAAATGAAGCTTGTTGTGGCCGACAACGGCCCGGGAATATCGCCCGAAATAAGAAACACGCTTTTCGAACCATTTGTAACCAGGCGCAAAAAGAACGGCACCGGGCTCGGTCTTTCAATAGCTAAACAGTTTATCACAGGGCATGGAGGCGGAATTGACGTAACCAATAAAGATGGCGCCATGTTTACCATAACATTGCC
>JBDUDE010000341.1:0-8824 GCA_040003105.1 Mucilaginibacter sp.
CGGAAAAACGGGCTGCCCGCCGCAGTAAATGATTCGGCCGACACTTTGGTTTTGCCATAAATATGTGCCGATGAGGACGCGGCCCGGTTCTCGATATCGCCTAAGTCGCCCTCGCTCCAAAACTCACCCCCAATCTCGTCCGACTGACTCCCATATTGCAAAAACTCGCCCGGGTAACCCCAGTGGCCATAGTTCTCCAGCCAGGTAGTAAGCCCGTTTTTGTGGCTGATTTCGCGCAGGCCGCCCACGTATTTATAGGATACATCGTCGGCTATTAACCGTCGTAAATCCCACAAAAAGCGGTCACTCATGTCCTGGCTGCCCACAACTTTCCCCTGTAATACCGGCATATAGGGTGTCGGGTCATAATTATAGGCCAGCTTAAATTCCGTTATCAAATTATCCGTCCAATTTTGGCTGCCGGTTTCGTAGCTGTCTTCAACCACCACCTTCCAGGTTTTGCGGTCTTCGGCAGGTATGCGCTTCAAAATCTCGCCCATATAGGCATTAAAATGTTGCTCTATATGCTGCTTGCTCATCTTATCCACTTCCAGCCCGGTGCCTTGTGGCGGTGCGGGCGCATTACGCACGTTGGTAGGGGCCATGCCCGTACGCTCAATTATCCAGGCGCCTGCAGGTACGTTCCAGTTTAAAGTACCATCGGCGGCCATATATTTTGAAATGTCGATAACCTTTGCCGGGTCGATAATATATTCAGAGGGTTCAGCAACTTGTGGCAGCCATTGGTAAGCCGTCCAGAAGGGGTGAGGCGTAGGCCAGGTTTTAGCCAGGGTCTTTTCGATGTAATTCTCCACCATCGGCGTGCTTGAGAGTTTGATTTCGGCAATATCGCAATTGGATGATATGGAAGTAAACACCACCCTGAAACTAGTTGATGAAGTTGCCGGGGTAGAGAAGACCGCAGGCCCGTAAGGAGTAAAACCAACATTCAGGTTATCGTTTGAACGGTCGATAGCCATATGTTTGATGGTGATATAGCTACCGTTTATTTTTGCCTGTAAATCAGCTTCAAGGTTAACGGTTTTGTGTACCGGCGTTATAGCTATGCTACGAACGGTGTACGGCGATGAGATAGTAAAATCGACAGTAAACGGTTGGTTCCGGGTTAGGTGTACAACGGTGGCACTATTGTTATCAGTAAGGTTGCTAAGTGAATCAATTACGGGTGCCGATGTAACCGCAGGCTTTAAACTGCTAATATCTGCATTAAAATCATCGGCTACCGGGTAAGCCAAAACCTTAACATCCTGGAAATCCTTTTGAGGCTTATCCAGTTTTTTGTTGAATGCCACCGGCCCTTTTACCATCACTTGTGATGAAGTAAGGTAGCGCATGGATTGCTCCGGCTTTATCCATGGCCCGCCCGACTGGCTCCAGCCCGGTCCGTTAAAAATCCCTATCTGGATATTTAAGCGCGTGGCAGTTTTAAGCGCCGTATGCAAAATATCCCACCACTCGTCCGAAAACATCTTCACCTTACCATAAGGCACCTCGTCCATCCCTATATTGCCGATAAACGCCCTGTTGATACCCACCTTCTTCATAGCCTCCAAATCCTTCACCACGCCTTCTTTCGAAATATTGTCAGATATCCAATACCAGTAAACACTGGTTTGCACGGAGTCGGGGATGTTGATGAAACCATTCTCTACCGCTTTAAAAGCCGCGTCGCTGTTTAAAAATTGCCTTTTATTGTGTTTTGTCTGGCCGCTTGAAACAGTAGCAAATGCAGTTATAAGTAGCAGGCAGAAGCAGGTTGGTTTTAATGAAAACATATTTTACAGGTAAATAATAAATCGGAAAACCGTCACCCGGCGCAAGCGGCGCCGGTTTCAAATATTGCTTAATATTCGCAGTTTTGAAACGAGATAGCATCCTGTACTGTCTCCCTGCCGTTTGTATTTAAAACTAAATTGGTAATTGTCTAACAAATATTAACTTTGTTAACCAAAGTACTTTGATGTATGTTATTATGACTATTTCCTCTAAACTCGACCAACTCCATTCTTATGCAAAGCAAAACAGGTGGCTCCTATATTTTTCCGTTTTTTGCCGGATGGCTTTGGCTGCCGGTTTTTTACCTGCGGGTTTTGTAAAAATTATGGGTGAACGGTTCACCGCTTTATCCGTTAATCACCCCATGGGGCATTATTTAGAGGCGCTGCACCTGACTGGCTATTACTACCCATTTATAGGTGTTGTGCAGGTTTTAGCCGCTATCCTGCTGCTGATACCACGCACAGCAACACTTGGGGCTTTACTCTATTTCCCTATCATATTAAATATTTGTATCCTGTCGCTCGCAGTACGCTTTGAAGGGTCGCTTCTTTCTTCGCCTTTGATGGTGCTGGCTAATTTGTACCTGCTTTGCTGGTATTATGACAAATTAAAATTCATCCTTCCCTTTAAACACGCCGCAAACAGTAATGAGATATCAAAACCGAAAGTGCTCAGTAATAAGTTTCCGGCGACTTTTTTTGCTGGCGTGGTTGCAACAATTATCGTTTTAGTACTGGTGCTTACCAATGTATATGACATTATGCCCGGCAACACAATGGCCGACTGTAAAGCCCAGTGCAGCAGCAAAAAGAATCCAAACGCCTGCAATGTTTTCTGTGAGTGTATTCATAAAGAGGGGCAAACGCTTGACAAGAGTTTGGACGAGTACCATACGGCCCTGGAAAATACTGCACCGAAAAAGTGAGTTTCAGTAACCAACTCATAGCCGGGGGTATGTTAGGGTTTAATAACCTGCCCGGTGTTAGCACCGAACACGCTTTTGCGAAAGGCAAATTCCAGTTGTTTCATGGTTACAGGAATCTCGCCGGGAAAGAAAGGGAAGTATTGTGGTGAATCTTCAATAACGGTTGGGCTGACGGCGTTTATGCGGATGCCATTTTCCAATTCAATTGCCGCAGCGCGCACAAATGCATCTACTGCGCCATTAGCAGCCGACGCATTGGCGAAGTTCAATTGTGGTTCGTGGGTTAAAGTGCCGCTGATTAGCGTAAACGAACCTTTGGGGTTGATATAATGTTGCCCGATAAGTACGAGATTCAGGAAGGGTTTCCCCCTCCTGAAATCCAATTATAATCAACTCAACTTCAATTTATAGTTTATCCCACCAAATCCTCGTCAGGAAATCGTCGGGGCCTTGCCGGCTTACTGCAGCGGCATAAGAGGCAGCGTTAAGGTTTTGTTCACTTATTGGGTAAAGCATCCTTCTGAAAATTTTACCGCCCGTAGCGTTGCCTATATAATTATTAGGCACCAGGGCGGGGTAGCCTGTGCGGCGGTAGGTAGAGAAAACTTCCTCTGCATCCGGGAATACCCCAACCCAAAACTCTGTGTATATCTGTTCCATGTTTTGATCCAGCGTACCGGCTGTATTAAATTTATGGTTTGCTATATAAGTATTGATCTGGTTGGCAGTTATCACCCCGGCGGCGCCGCCAATTACAGCCCATTGGCGCATAGAAGCCGAGATACCATTTTCATATGCCACAGAAGCCGATAAGCCATTATACCAGCCGCGTGAGGCAGCCTCGGCCAGCAGGAAATAGCTTTCGGCAGCGGTAAATACAAGACGTGGGGAATTTAACGTTAATATTGTCTTAGGGTTAGGCTCCGAATAAGTTACAAAATCAGCAGGCTTCGTATTCAACCCCGCCGACATTCCTTTTTGTACAGCAAAACTGGTATCAGCAACCTTGTTGTTGTAAACAATAGATATTACGCCCAGTCGGGGGTCTTTATTCGCTTTAAGGTGGCTTATAAATGCATCCTGGTATTTACCGCCTTCAGTATTTGTTACGCCATCCTGCGCTATGTAATCGCTGTTCCAAAGGTTATTAGCCAGCGGATTTTTGTTGATATCCTGACCTGCGCCTGTATAACGCATTTTAGCTACATCCGCGTCGTCCAAAATAACTCCGCCTGCAATGGCCTTTGTAGCCCATGCCTGGGCTGCAGCAATGTCAACCTTGGTCATACGCATTGCGTACCTCAGCATTAGCGAATAGGCAAATTTCTTCCACTTGTCAGTTGCCCCGTTATAGATCAAATCGGCCGCGCCAAATGTGACCTTCGCGGCGTCAAGGCTGGTAGCTGCCTGGTCAAGCTCTTTAAGCATATCAGCATAAATATCCTTTTGGGCATCATAAACCGGTTTATATATTCCGCTGTTATAGCCCTGGCCAGCCTGCGAGTAAGGAATATCGCCATACAGGTCCGTAAGCCTGCCAAAGCAATACACCCGCCAGATGCGCGCCTCGGCAACCAGGTTACTTTGTGCCGGGTCGCCACCGGCTGCCTTCAGTACCTCTACCAGCTCATTTATCTGGTTTTGATAGGAGTTGCTAAACTCACCTGCCGACTGCGCACTTTGGGCTAATACGTATTTTGAGCCAAAGCCCGCCACATCATTAAAACTGGTTGTATACTGCATCGTACCGAGCAATAGGTTCATCATGGCCGAAACACCGTCATATTCTGCCTTGGTGAATATAAACCCGGCATTGGGCTTGGGTGAACTATTTGGGTCCGTATTAAACTTATCAAAGTTTTTAGTGCATGATTGTATTGTAATAATGCCGAGTGTTATCAGCATACAATAAATATATTTTTTCATCGTACTCAATTTTAAATATTAGAATTTAACAGAAAGATTTACACCGAGTGAACGGGTGCGTGGTAAGCCAATTGATTCAAAGCCCTGGTTATTACTGTTGGTGAAGCTTTCTTCAGGGTCAAAATTCGTCGTCTTTTTGTATATCGTCCACAAGTTGCGTGATACCAATGAAATGCTGGCCGACTGAATATGCACTGCCTTTAAATCAAGCGCAGGCAAGTTGTACGATAGTATAACCTGGCGCAGCTTAACAAAACTGCCATCGTGTAAAAACAAATCTGAATAGATTTTATAGTTGTCATAATAAGTACGCAAGCCACTTACGGGTACAGTACGGGAATAAGGGGCACCGTTTTGGTCAACTCCGGTTACCGTAAGCCCGTTTTCACGACCTGGCAAGGTCATTTTTGTTAAGCCCAGGCGTGTGGCATATACTTCCATTTCTGAAAATACTTTATTGCCAAATTTTCCGTCGAGAAGGAAGCTTAACGAAAACCGCTTGTACCTGAATTCGTTGGTTAAACCCATGGTTACCGGCGCAACGCTTTTTCCGACAGGGATATAACCCGTAGCTACAGGCAACCCGTTAGTCGAGTTGAATATCACCTGCCCATTAGCATTTTTCTTCATACTCGTGGTATATATTGTACCAAATGACATGCCTTCGGTATTATTTAGGAGGCCGTAGTTATTTACGGTAGCTGCAAGCTGTATGGTAGATAGCCCTGGTGCAAGCCTCACTACTTTATTATCATTATAAGCTATGTTGTAATTTACATTCCAGCTAAATTTTGATGTTTTAACAGGCACCCCGTTCAATTGCACTTCAATACCTTTATTATCAACCTCGCCAACGTTCAATATTACGTTGTTATATCCGGATGTCGGGGTTATAGCGGTGTTCACAATGTCGTTAGTGGTTTTACGGCTATAAACAGTAACATCCAAACCTAACCTATCCTGCAGCATCTGTACTTCAATACCTGCTTCTGCGGTTGTAGAAGTGTAAGGCTTAAGATGACTGTTGGTGATATCATTACTGGCTACGTTTTGTAATGGTTGGTCGCCGCTGGGAATACTTAGATAAGCAAGGTTAATTTTGTACGCGTCGGGCGCTCCGCCACCCACCTGTGCCCACGAAGCCCTTAGCTTTGCTAAAGTGAAAAACTCAGGTAGCTTAACAGCCTCAGACAGGATGAAACTACCGCCAATGCTGGGATAAAATATGCTGTTGTTTTGTGGGCTAAGTGTTGAAAACCAATCTTTACGGCCGGTAAATGATAAGAAAAACAAGCTTTTGTAATCAAAGTCGGCTGATCCAAATACAGAGTTAGTGACTATTTTAGCATAGTAAGGTGTATTTTTTATTATTCCCAGGTTAGTGGTACTGTAAAAATAAGGTATTATAAACTGGGAGCCATCAGTGGTTTGCCGGCTTGTAATATTTTGACGGCCATTAACCCCGCCTAAAACTGTTACGTTAAAATTATTTACAATTTTTCTTTTGTAGGTAGCAGTAACCAACTCATTGGTTTCAGAAACGTCTGCCTGAATTCCCTGGTACTGGCCTGTCAGCATGTACAGTGTGCCTGAAGGCAAAATGTTTGAATAGGTATAATTATAAAAATCGCGGCTTAACGTAGCTTTAAAAGTAAGGTCCTTTATTGGGGTATATAAAACGGACCCTTGCCCGATAAAACGATCTTTAACATCATTCTCTTTAAATTTATTGATAACGAAGTACCCGTTTGAAGCGATAGCGGCATCATTCCAAACTATTTCCTTGCCGCTGGCGTCGTACCCTGGGTTTAACCAGCGTATGTCTACTGTATTAGCAACTTCAAGCGGTGTCCAGTTTGGATTGCCTAACGCGTCGCCGGCGCCGGTGCGGTTATGCCCGGTTTCAATGTTATATTGAGCGAGGGCCTCGATAGATATTTTACTGTTTAATTTGGCGTTCAGCGCAAGATTAAATGTCTTCCGGTCATAAGTGGTGCCCGGTAAAATACCTTTGCTGTTCAGATCGGCTAACGAAAACCGGTAAGTAATACCTTCGCTGCCGCCTACAAATGCCAGGCTATTGGTATAAGTGCTGCCTGTTTGGTAATAGTTTTTTAAATTATTTTTTTGTGCTGAATACGGGTGCGTTTTACCGTCAACAGCTACATAATCTGTTGATCCATCAATTTTGGAACCCCATGACCGCCTGCCACTGGCTTGCGCGGCAGCTAAGGTAGTAGGTTTAACACCACCGTCGCCCTGGCCGTATTCGTACTGATAATCCGGAATAACAGATGCATTATCATAGGTTGCTGTTGTATTAAATTCAATCCCTATACCCTTTTGAGCACGGCCTTTTTTGGTAGTAATAAGTATTACACCGTTTGCCGCACGTGAGCCGTACAAAGCGGCAGCAGTACCGCCTTTTAACACACTGATCGATTCAATGTCATCCGGGTTTATAGCACCGATGCCATCACCGCGGTCAACGTTATTAGTCGTTCCGTTGGTAGTTGGCGGGCCGCCAGGTACGCTGTTATCAATAGGCATGCCGTTTACCACATATAATGGCTGATTGTCGCCGGCAAGGCCGCCGTTGCCCCTGATAACTATACGACTTGAACCACCGGGCCCGGTTGATAAGCCTGCTGCATTTACCCCTGCAACCTTGCCTGATAAAGCATTTGCCACGTTGTTTTCGCGCGCCTGGGTAAATTCACTTCCTTTTACTTCGGTTACAGAATAGCCAAGTGATTTTCTTTGCTTACTGATACCAAGCGCGGTAACTACAACCTCGTTGAGCGTGCTGGTACTTCTTTTTAGTTTTATTTGAACAGGGGCCGACAGATCGGAAACTGTCACTTCTGCCCTTTCGTAACCAATATAAGCAACCTGGAGGGTAATTGGCTTATCTGCATATTTGTCAGGTATAGTTAGTTTGAAACTGCCCGATCCGTCTGTTGATGTACCAACTTTAGTGTCTGCTTTCAAAAGAACAAAAGCATCAATAATGGGTTCATTATTAACGGCATCAACAACCTTTCCGGTAATAACAGCGATAATTGGTGCACGATTTTCAGCAATTTCTTTTATAGAAAAAATAGAGATCTGGTTCACATTGATCTTACGGTAGCCGAGCTGAAAAACAGATAATAATTGCCTCAGGTTTTCGTCAAGATTATACAGACGGGTGTTATTAACCAAACTGGCCGGTACAAATTTATTATCGAGTAATCCTTCGTGGTAAGCAATCTGGATATTGAACTGCTTTTTAAGATTGTCGAGCGCATCTTTTAACAGTACTTTATTTTCAGCGGCTTGCTGTACGGTTAGGTTCCTGGTTTTTGAATGAAAGCTGTTGTTGTTGGCGAGTGCGGTTTGGGCAGCGCCGCAAACCGACTGGCCGAGCAAAGCTAACAAGAGACAGCAACATTTTAAAAAAGCTGATAGGTCAAGTTTTCGCATAATTAGTTTGTTTAAAGGTTAGTTTTCTGTTATTGTTATGTTTTTATCCGAGTGTGTAACCTTCACGGATAACGTGGTTGCAATAGTTTCCAGCAGTTCATCAACATTTGATACACTTATCTCTCCCTCAATTTTCAGATTGGCAAGCGCGGGGTCCGAAATTTCAATGTGATAGCCATAATCATCGGTCATTACCTCGGTGATCTGGGCCAGCGTGGCGTTATTAAACGATAGCTGATGATTGGTCCATTCTGTAAGTTTTTCGGGTATGGCGAGTGTTTTTTGAGCAACAAGGTGTTTCTCTTTGTATTCGATATAATCGCCCGATTTCATAACGAGATGCTGGTTGTGGTTTGACGCCTTTTCAAGGTATTCCAGGCGTATCCTGCCGCTTATCAGGCCAACATTGGTTTTATTATGCCGGGTGCGCACATTAAATGAAGTGCCCAGTACTTCTATATTTACATCATCACAATGAACAATAAATCTTTCGCTGGGCTTTATATAGTGCGGAGTTTTGTTAAGGTGTTTAACATTGAAAAAGCCTTCTCCGCTAATCCAAACTTCTCTTGGCTTATTATCCCAGTTATTCACATAACTTAATTTGGAATTACCATTTAAGATAACTACCGAATTATCGGGCAGTGTAATGGTGCGTACCTCGCCAAAGGCGGTGATAAACTCTGTCCTTGAATTATGTTTAAGCAC
>JBDUDE010000778.1:0-2634 GCA_040003105.1 Mucilaginibacter sp.
TTTTACCTATCTACGATGACTGCGGTTTGCCGGCAGATCGTCTTAGGCTGGCATCATCTCATTAAAAACCTCATCGAAAGTTTTTGTTTTTATCTTTTGAAACGTGCCGGCAAATTTCTCATTAACCGGGGCTAATAGGTGCATGCACAGTTGTTTGTCTTCATCAGTCATCACATTTACCATCAGTTTGGCCACCTGCGATACCCGCACTTTGGCTTTACCCAGTGTTTCTTCGCCTTTAGCAGTTAGTTTTATTCGTTTGATGCGCTTGTCTTCTTTATCAGCGTGCTCGTTTATCAAGCCTCGTTTTTTCAACCGGTTTAACATATTTGTGCCGCTTGACAACTCTATAATATTATTGTAGATAGCTTCGGATTTTATGGGATTTACCTGGTTGTAAATGGTGACGAGTATGCCAAATTCTTCTATCTGTTCCAGCCCGGTACCCTCAAGCGCTTTGTTTGAGTAGACCATGTGGTATTTCCCTATCCGCCTGATCAATATCATTAATTTCCCGTCTATCCCCGGGTGCAGCTGCCACGTCGGAAACGCCTCCTTTTCTTTCTTTGCAATGAGCGATAGCTGGTGCCGGAAAAAATCCTCGATGCTACAGTCGGGATTTTGTGCTTCATAATCGCCCCATAGCTTAACCAATTCAACTGTCTTGTTCACTATTTACTTCCTTTTGGTAGCAAATTTACAATAAAACAACATAATAATTTGCATATTACTTCCATATGGTATAATATTGCATCTATATACTGCCATTTGGCAGCGTTACTAAACACATGTTTTCTCACTAACAAAAAACAAAATGAGCTCATTTAACCTTCTGCAAACTTTTTTAGTGCTGCACCTTACAGGACTTATACTAATGGCCGGCACCACATTTGTCGATTACACCACATTTAAAACCTTTTGGAAGCAATTTGCGCTCGACAGGGAAAAATCCCTTGGCTTATTGGAGGCTACGGGAAAGTTTTCGAGGCTGATAGGAATCGGCGCGGCGCTTTTAATCCTTACAGGCATCGGTATGATGGCCATAACCAAAGGCGTTTTTGGCGAGCAATTATGGTTCAGGATAAAGTTTGCGCTGGTTATCGTCATTATAGCAAACGCGCTCCTTAATGGCAGGCGGCTGGGCTTAAAGCTGAGAAAAACGGTTGCAGACGGCGGCGTAAATGCCACGCTTCAAACCGAAAGCTTTAGAACCCGGTTAAATTGGTTTCACCTCATCCAGTTGTTACTTTTTTTAGTTATCATTTTTTTAAGCGTGTTTAAATTTAATTAATATGGAATCGCGATCAACATCTTCTCACTATAACCTTTTAATTATAGGAGCCAACGGCGGCATAGGCCGGCAATGTGTTGAGCTTGCTTTGAAAGCAGGTCACCATGTTACTGCTTTGTTGCGTAACCCGGGTAAGCTAAAAATAACGCATACGAACCTGCAGGTAATAAAAGGTGATATAATGCTGCCCGGCGCGTTAGAGCAGGCCCTTGAAAACCAGGACGTCGTAATTTCGGCAATTGGCGTTAGCGGCGGTGTGGGGTCCGACAAGCCTACGACGCTATATTCGCAGGGCAATGCTAATCTTTTACAGGCTATGAATAAAAAGGGTGTTAGCCGGGCGTTTTTTATCTCGGCGTCGGCTGTTGAAATAAGTCCGATACTGCCGTTTTATGTAAGATGGGCGGCGAAGTATATTTTACAAAAGCTGTTGAAAAACATGTATGGCGATTTGCGCATAATGGAGCAATTGATAAAGGAAAGCAACAGTAACTGGACAATCATACGCCCACCACGATTAACTGACAAACCCGCTACCGGCAACTACCGGACCGCGATAAATATTTTCCTTAAAAATGCCTTAAGCATATCGCGGGGCGATGTGGCGCATTACGTCATCAACAATTTAAATAATACCGCTACTTACCAAAGTGTTATTGAAATCGGTTATTAAAATTAAATGCTTAAACATGAAACAGGTTGAAATATTTAAAACAGATGTGCAGGAAACGGCAAGAGCCAAAAGGGTGATTGCCGTGCTCGGTCGAAAACACCCCGATTATCTAGTAAATTTTGACATCGAAGATGTTGACCGGATTTTGCGCATTGAAAGTACAACAGCGCAAATCAACAGCGTCGAAATTGAATCGCTGGTAGCAGGCCTTGGCGTGTTTTGTAAAATCTTCGCAGATTAAATATTCCGGATTATTTGGCAAGCGCCTGGTAAATCTCGGCCGACAACAAGCCGCTGCCGCCGCCGTAATGCTGCACAATAATAATAACCGGGTTTAAGGCTTTAAAAGTTGCACAGAGCCTGTCTTCGCTTTCCTGTTCAATGCCACCGCAAAGCAACACTATTTTAAACGGCTGTGTGCTAAAAAGCAGCACGGCCTCATCATCTGTGTTTGCGCCGAAACCTTCCCATTCCGGGTTGTTGTTTATCAGCCTAACTACTGTTTCTAAAATTTCGGCGTGCCTGCCAATGGCCAATATTTTTGTCTCCATACCTTAAATATACCCCCTTTGTCTTTCGGACGAAGGAGAGGAGTGTTCTTTAACTTCGTTGCCTAATCTCTAATCACTGTCTTAAAATTCCATCGGCACTTCCATCAGCAAAAACTCGG
>JBDUDE010000392.1:0-2632 GCA_040003105.1 Mucilaginibacter sp.
TGATGATGAGCTTTCTTTTTTTACAGGACTAGTTGGTTTTGTTGGTGCGTTTGCCATTACTTTTTAGTTTTAGTTTTTAGTTTTTAGTTTATGAATGTAAGTTTGTTAAATGCAACATAGTAAAGTGAATAACAAAAATAGAATTTAAATGAAATAAAAAAATATTTTATGCTATTCTTTAACAAAATTTATGATTTACCCATTATAAATACGTGGTTGAGTCATAACGGTAAAAATTAAAAATTGTGTTTTGAACAAATAATATTTTGCAATAAAACCCTTTTTTTTTAATAATAGCAAACAATAATGTATAAAAATTATGTTACCAAGTTTTAAGTCCTAAGTTTTTAGTTCAAAGTCCAAAGTCTGCCTGGTGTTATTTTACGCAGACTTTAGACTTTAGACCCAAAACTAACAAAAACAGTATCAGGTGGTAACCGCCACATTGGGGGCAGCGCTGATAATATCAGGATTACAATACGGGGCGTATTGTTCAAAGTTTTTTATAAATAATATTGCCAGTTCATTTGCCTTTTCGTCGTACGCATCGCGGTTGGCCCAGGTGTTACGCGGGGCCAGCAGGTTATCGGGCACATTGGGGCAATGTTGCGGCATCTGCAGGTTAAATACAGGGTGTTCCGTGTACTTTACATTGTCGAGCGCCCCGTTTAAAGCAGCCGTAATCATTGCCCTGGTGTACTTTAACTGCATCCGTTTACCAACGCCGTAGGCGCCGCCTGTCCAGCCCGTGTTTATCAGCCACACTTTAACGTTGTGCTTTTTTATTTTGGCGCCCAGCAATTCGGCATAGGTTACGGGGTTCAGCGGCAAAAAAGCCTCGCCAAAGCAGGCCGAAAAGGTAGCTTTAGGCTCGGTTACACCGGCTTCGGTACCGGCTACTTTAGCCGTATAGCCCGAAATAAAGTTGTACATGGCCTGTTCGGGCGTTAATCTTGATATAGGCGGTAATATCCCAAAGGCATCCGCAGTTAAAAAGAAAATATTTTTCGGCGCATCGGCTATCGATGGCGTAACAGCATTGCTGATATTGTATATGGGATAGGCAACCCGGGTGTTTTCGGTTTTATCGATGTTTGTAAAATCAACCGTGCGCGTGCCTTTTTTAAAGTTTATATTCTCCAGCAATGCGCCGAACTTTATCGCATTAAAAATCTGCGGCTCCTTTTCAGGCGTTAGGTCAACGCATTTGGCGTAACAGCCGCCTTCAAAATTAAAAACGGTATAATCGCTCCAGCCGTGTTCATCGTCGCCTATCAAATTACGCTCCGGGTCGGCCGACAAGGTTGTTTTGCCCGTGCCGGATAGCCCAAAGAATATAGCGGTATCCCCTTTTGCGCCTGTATTTGCCGAGCAATGCATAGAAAGTACCTTTTTATCGTGCGGCAAAATAAAGTTCAATACCGAAAAAATTCCTTTTTTGATCTCGCCGGTATAGCCGGTTCCCCCTATCAGTATCATTTTTTTACTGAAATTGATGATAGAGAAATTGTGTTGCCGCGTTCCGTCAATCTCCGGGTCGGCCTTAAAACCGGGGGCGGCAATTATTGTCCATTCGGGCACAAATTCGGTATCGACTACTTCAGGCCGTAAAAACAGGTGGTGCACAAACAGGCTTTGGAAGGCCGTTTCGGTAACAACCCGGATATCGATACGGTATTTCTCGTTGGCACAGGCGCTGCTATCGCGCACAAAAATATCTTTATCGGCCAGGTAGTCAGTCACTTTTTGCAGCAGGGCATCAAACCTGTCCGCATCAAATTTAATATTCACCTTACCCCACCAAACGCTGTTACGGGTAATATCATCCTCCACAATAAAGCGGTCTTTCGGCGAGCGCCCGGTAAATTCGCCGGTGTCGATAGCTAAGGCGCCGGTGTCGGCCAAAACGCCCTCATTTCTTTGTAAAGCGGCGTCAACAAGTTCGGCAGGGCTTAACTGGTAAAAAACATTCCTTGCCCGATTAAGCTGCAGGTAGCTCAAATCAGGTAAATTGGCAGCACTTATTCTCATTAAAAGTGTAAAATTGGTTCGTGCAAAATTACCGGTTTTACCAGTTAACAAGCAAGAGAATTTAAGTATTTATTTACATAATGTATATTTTACACAGTAGTTAAATAATTGTTTATCAATATATTAAATAATGATAAAATTTAAATCCCAATACACTAAGTGTAGAATTTACAGGGGTGATTTTGTGTACCGTTGGGTGTTGTTTTGTTTTTTGGCCGGTGTTGTAAACGTGGATCTTCGGCGGATTTTTTTTGCCGTTCTGTGCAGAACAAAGAACAGTTTCTTGAGCGAAGCGAAAAATCTTCTACACGAGACATTAAACGCGGATAGGTATAGCGCAGACCTGTCAAATGTATAAGATTCTTCACTATCGTTCAGAATGACAAAATCGTCGTAACGAATCGAATTCGCCCTAGCCAAACTAATATCAGAAATATATTTACCAGAATCCCAGCCGGAATGTCCGCATGGCGAGGGCAAATGCAATTCGCCCCTACAGAAAAACGCTATCCACCAGCCTTCTTCGCCTTAAACCCATCCGAAGTAAGCATCG
The DNA here is from genome assembly GCA_040003105.1 of Mucilaginibacter sp. GTDB lineage: Bacteria > Bacteroidota > Bacteroidia > Sphingobacteriales > Sphingobacteriaceae > Mucilaginibacter. Next base: position 2,585 of record JBDUDE010000392.1, read on the forward strand.
TCAAAATCTTATCCCTGAAATCGCCCTGTATCAATATCTCGCCGTCCT
>JBDUDE010000469.1:0-2631 GCA_040003105.1 Mucilaginibacter sp.
TGCCAATAAATTGAGATGAGGGATTGTAACAATATTGTAGCAGTTATATTGTTTTGAGTACACTAAGGTAAGGTTTTAAACTAAAAATACAGTTTTTTTCAAAAAAACGGCGTAAATGCTTGTTTTTTAGCGTAAACTGGCGTAAATTCCATTTTTAACCTTTAGCGCCAACTAACCTAATTTCATGAATAAACCTATTTACCTGTATTCAGCAGTGCTGTTGTTTTGTGCTTTTTTTGGGCAAAACGCGCGGGCACAAACGGCAGTAAGCGACAGCAGCTCGCAGCAAAATGCCCTGAATAATGCCGTAACACTATATAATACCAGCATAGGCATACAAGCCCCGATTTACACAGGGCCTGAATATTATTTTTACGATCCGCACATTAAAGGCAATGCTTACTACATGGATATAAATGGGTTTACCAAAGGCTCGGTTTACTATGATGGCACTTTGTACAACAACATGTCGATGTTGTACGATATCAATACCGACCAACTGGTAGTTTTGTTCCCGAGCCGGGTTTCAAAGTTTATCGCAATAAAGGAGCGGGTAAAAAGCTTCGACTTTTTAGGAGGTCATTTTGTTAATATTAACGCCGACACACTGGCAGCTAATGGCGACGTAAAATCAGGGTACTACCGGCAGCTTTACAACGGCAAGTCTGAGGTGCTGGGCAAGTATTCAAAAAGCATGCAAACTACCACCAGCAATACAAACGGGGTAGAAAATTACTTTAGCTTATCCAGGGACTTTTATATCAAAAGGAACAACGTTTATCATAGCGTGGGCAGTAAAGCTTCGGTGCTCGATCTTTTTAAGGACAAGAAGAAAGAAGTACGAAAATTTATCAGCGCCAATGATTTGGATTTCCGCGCCAACGCCGAAGAATCCATGGTTAAAGTTGCAACCTATTACGACCACTTATCAAACTAACATGAGAAAAATTTACCTCGCAAGTTTTTGCTTCCTGGTTTTTTTACAAGCTGTTTCGGCCCAGCAAAATAGCACAAAGCTATTTACTGTAAACTTTCAGCAAGCAACTATCTCACAACTTGTAAATGAGCTTGAATCAAAAAGCAGTTATCATTTTTATTATGACCCTGCGCAGTTTGATAGTTTGAGCGTTACCCTTCAGGTGCAGGACAAGCCGCTCGGTGCCGTTTTGGACCTTGCTTTTAAGAAAACCGCATTTGTTTACGCCATTAACCAGCAGCAACAGGTTTTTATAACTAAGGGCCGGCAAATACGTACCGAACTGGCCCTGGGCTATTCGCAGGTGCATGCAAATACCCCGGTTACACAAGAGTCCGTTGCCGACTACACCGCCGAGGCCGAGAAAAAGGTGCCCGATGCTACCACGGAAAATAAACTGTACGAGATTGGCGTAAAAACCAATACGATAAAGGCGGGCAAGGCCGTATTAAGCGGATATATACGTGATATTAAATCGGGCGAGGCCGTTAGCGGCGCTACTATTTATGTGGCCAATACAAAAACGGGCGCGGCTTCCGACCAGTTTGGTTTCTTCTCAATCACCTTGCCGCGCGGCAGGCAAACGTTGCTGGTACGGGGCTTAGGTATGCGCGACACCCGCCGGCAGATAATATTATATACCGATGGCAAATTGAATATTGAAATGCAGGAACAAATTAACACCCTTAAGGAAGTTAAAATTTCGGCAGAGAAGGTTGCAAACGTGAGGAGTACTGACCTGGGCGTAGCGAGGCTCGACATAAAAAACATCAAGCAAATACCTACCGCATTTGGCGAGGCCGATGTATTAAAAGTAGTATTAACACTTCCGGGTGTTACATCGGTAGGTGAAGCAACTACAGGTTTTAACGTTCGCGGTGGGGCAGCCGATGAAAACTTGATTTTACTTGATGGTAACACCATTTATAATCCCGCGCACTTTTTTGGTTTTTTTGCGGCCTTTAACCCGGATATTGTAAAAGACATAGAGCTTTACAAAAGCAGCATCCCCGAAAAATTTGGCGGACGTTTATCATCTGTTTTGGATATTACCAACCGGGAGGGCAACAAAAAGAAATTCACAGGCTCGGCGGGTATAGGTTTGTTAACCAGCAGGCTGAATGTTGAAGGTCCGTTAGGAAGCGATAAAACGTCATTTATATTCGGCGGTCGTACCACGTATTCCGATTGGCTGTTAAAGCTGCTGCCCGAATCATACAAACATAGCCAGGCGTCGTTTTACGATTTTAATTTAGGCCTGAGCCACCAGGTAAATGAAAAAAACAACCTTTACCTGAGCGGGTACCTTAGCCAGGATAAGTTTAAGTTAAACAGCGATACCAGCTACTCGTACAGCAACAAAAACCTGAACGTTAAGTGGAAGCATAATTATAATAATAAATTATACAGCCTAATTTCAGCAGGTGTTGATAATTACCAGTATAATGTATCAAGCAACGCTAAACCGTTAATCACAGTCGCGAGCATGCCCATTTGATCCGCTGTCACGCGGTTAAGTCCGGTGGCGCAAAGATCAGCGCCTCGGATAAGATTGCCGCCACCAATCACGAGAGCCACTTGAACGCCCAGCGACACCACACTCGCAATTTCCTGACTGACACGTGTTAATTTATTGGCATTAATCCCAAAGAGGT